>JACMLR010000415.1 GCA_014379515.1 Chitinophagaceae bacterium | reverse complement strand
TTTAGGAAGCACCATTCATTTCTTTCATGCGTTGATCGAGGGCCAAACCGCAGACGAAGGTTTTTTACTACTAAATATCCTTACTCAAAAAACGTATGACTCAATTGTACGCGCCAGTTCGCGGACGCCGCTAGATTCAACGAAGCCGAAAACGGCTACTATTTTCAAAACAGATATGCAGATCGGAAGATCGATTCTTCCGACTGATATCATGCGAAGAGATTCTTTGAATGGAAACGTTGTGTATGCATTAAACTGGCTCGATAAGTTGCGGGTTACATACAAGAAAAATCCGTATCCAAAAACTTATTTAAAGCGGTCCCATTTTATGGCCGGCTCGCTTCCGATTGGTGTGTATTCAGATGTGGTGATGCTGATCGCACCAGCTTATCTTGATGGAAATGGATCTCTTTACAATCCACTTGCAATACAAATGGGGGGGTATTGGTCGTACGAAAAAATGGCAGGTATGTTGCCAATCAATTATCGGCCCTCACGCTAATGATCAGGGTTTTTCAAAAAGTGCTTTCAGTTCCGATGCCTCAGTCGGGTCCATCTTACCACCGAGTATCAATCGAAGCTGGCGACGTCTCAATGCTCCATCAAACAATTTCTTTTCTTCTTCCGTTTCAGGTATTAGTTGGGGAACTTTTCTTGCTTTTCCGTTGGGGTCCAAAGCCACAAACGTATAGTAAGCTTCGTTGCTTTTATATTTGTATTGATGGATCGCATCTTCGCCCGATACACTCAGATGGACTTCCATCGATGAGTTAAAAGCGCGCGATACCTTCGCTTCGATGTGCACCACGTTGCCAAGCTTTATCGGGCTTTCAAATGAAATATTGTCGACTGATGCGGTGACCACCGGTGCGCCACAATGCTTCATCGCAGCGAGAGCAGCGGCAATATCCATCCAATACATCAGGCGCCCACCCATTAAATTTCCAAATGTATTTGTGTCATTGGGAAGCACGAGCTCGGTCATTACTACCTTAGATTCTTTTGAGGTTTTTGAATTAGCCATAAAGAGTTTTATATCACGAGTAAAGTTTGTTGATGCGGAATCGAAGAGGCAAAGATAGGTTAGTCGTTTCAGTGAAGATTGAGAACGACTTTAATTACTCAGCGATTAGAGCGAGCGAACTTTCCCAGCACTTCGCGGCTTGTATGAACTCAATACGCACACATCTCCATTCGCAGTTCGCAGGTGTCCAAATCAGCAGTGACACGAGCATGAAGTATTTTGCACATTTGCACATTTCGCACATTTCTCACATTCGCTTTCCACGGATTTAAATCACCACTTTTTCCATGGATTCGAGGAAATTTGGATCGATGTCGGCATCGATGCCCGGTCCGTCGGGTAATTCGAGAAAAAAGTTATTGTATTGCGCTCCGCCGATTACAGGATCGAGTTTATGGCCGAGCAAACAAGTGTCGAGATCGTAGAATTGTATATTATCGTGGCTCATTGCAAGATGAACTTTTGCAGTGAGTGCGAGCCTGCTTTCGATCATGCCACCCAACATGCAGGGAACATTTCGTTTTTGTGCTTCGTCGGCAATTAATTTCGCTTCCAAAATTCCTCCTGATTTCGCTAGCTTGATATTGATATAATCGCACGCATTGGCTTCAATCAAACGGATTGCATCGTAATGATCGAACACACTTTCATCAGCCATAATTTTTATTGGAGATAAGCTGCGCAATTGCGGAAGCAGCGGGTCGTTCCATTGACGCATTGGCTGTTCGCAAAATTCAATGTTATATGGAGCCATGTGTTGAAGACAATACAAGGCTTCGTCGTAGGTCCAACCCTGGTTGGCGTCTGTACGCAATCGAATATCGTTTCCAACGGCTTCGCGAATCAATCGCACGCGTTCAACATCCTCCTTATACCTTTTGCCCAATTTAATCTTGATGATCTTTACTCCGCGGGCGATAAAATCCTTTGCGGTATTTGCCATATTAGCAGGAGATTCGATGCCTATCGTAAGATCTGTTTGAATAGATTTTTTTTTGCCACCGAGAAACTTATATAAAGGTTGGCCGGCGGCCTTTGCG
Source organism: Chitinophagaceae bacterium (assembly GCA_014379515.1). Classification (GTDB taxonomy): domain Bacteria; phylum Bacteroidota; class Bacteroidia; order Chitinophagales; family Chitinophagaceae; genus Endoryza. The sequence continues at coordinate 7,540 of JACMLR010000415.1, read as the reverse complement.
GCGAGATCATGGAATGCGATATCAAACGCACTTTTTACGGTCGAGTTAAAAGCGATGTATTCATGCAGATCATTCATGCGGTCCTGGATCGCGACAGGATTTTTCCCGGATATTATCCTGGCAAGATCTTTCGCCACTTCGAAGCACGTGTTTTGGGTTTCTCCCACAAGCATTGGGAAGGCGGAACATTCACCCATTCCAATTAATCCATCATCGGTATGGATTCGGATAAAAACATTTTGTGTAAAGTAGGAGGTCTCAGTTGCAATCACAAAGGGCTCCATTGGAATCGTCAGCTTGTAAATTTCTGTCTTTGTAATTTTCATTTCATTGTCTTAAAGGCGGGGAAGGTAAAGATTTTTGTATTTTCTTTTTCAAAGTATTGAGTAGTTTAGAAACAGATTTGAGATTAGCAGGTCTCATCGGATTTAAACTTAATACCAATGCGTTCTTCCCGATTATTTCTGTTTCTATTAGCCCTTGGAGTCACATCCACGGTGTTAGCCCAGGATCTTACGGGAACCTGGGAAGGTCAATTGAAGCAATCCGGTGAGAAATTCGGCGGTATCGAAAGAACTTTCAAATTGCGTTGGGAGATTGTACAGATCGAGAAAGAAGTGTTTGGCATCGTATATTTCTATCCCCAGGATACCAGGCCCAGCGATGAGCCAAATTCAAGATATAACTGGTATGGAAAGTTGGGTACGAAAAAAAATTTTCCCTTCCAGTTTATTCGGGCAGGATTTATCGATGGTCGGGGTCGGTCAACCACGTTTCAATTCAACGTTAATGCTCCCGCGACGGATTCACTTAGTGTGATAACGGGAAACTGGTATGCTGAGCTTGAGTCGCTAAACTCCCTTGATCCAGCGGCAGGACAGTATACACTTCATCGTGTTTCCAATGACGTTTCCGATGGATTGTGGTTGAAAAGAAAAGAAAAAGAAATAATCGATAAGCTTTCAATAAAAGAACCCATCAGGCGATGATCATCGGCTTGCGATAGGGCCAGTAATCTTCGTTCTTTTTACCCGTCTTTCTCTTAATTTTGCGGCTCACCCAACGCGTTTTATGAGCTTGCCCGAACCCTTGTCTTTCGATAATACTGAATACGCATTTGCATACAAATCAAATAAAGAGCTCCGCCGCGCACATCTTCTTTTTTCCAGTATGGGAATTGGTTGGCTTGTAAAAATTGGTACCCGAATCACACCATGGGCCATCAAAAGCGGGCTGCCGATTAAAGGAATCATTCGCAACACGATGTTCAATCAATTTGTCGGCGGCGAAACGCTTGACCAAACTGCATCAGCTGCGCAGAAGCTCGCGAAATATAACGTCCAGGTAATTCTCGACTATGGTGTTGAAGGCGGTGATGAAGGTGAAGCCGGATTTGATCATGCATGCGAAGAATTTATTCGCGTGATTGATTACGCTGCCACACAACCGAATATTCCATTCATGAGCGTCAAGGTTACCGGGCTTGCGCGATTTGGTTTACTTGAAAAGTTAGACAGTTCCGTTGAGCAAAATGCCGGGACGTTGATGAAGCGGTATGTAAAAGCACTTGAGTCGCTCTCGGAACCGGAAAAAACAGAATGGCAGAAAGTAAACAATCGCCTTCGCAAGATCTGCGAAGCAGCTTCGAATAAAAATGTTGGAGTATTAATCGATGCAGAAGAAACGTGGATCCAGGATCCGGTTGACGTTATTACGATTTTAATGATGGAACAGTTCAATAAAACAAAAGCTGTTGTTTTTAATACGTTTCAACTCTATCGTCACGATCGATTGGCTTTTCTTAAAGATTCATTTGAAGCCGCAGCGCAACGAAATTTTATCCTTGGGGCAAAACTCGTAAGAGGAGCCTATATGGAAAAGGAAAGAAGACGTGCAGCAGAATTAAACTATCCATCTCCCATTCAGCCCACTAAGGCCGCGTCGGATAATGACTATAACGCCGCATTAAGTTATTGTGTCGATCACCTGTCCAACATTTCATTGATCATTGCAACGCACAACGAAGAAAGCAATTTATTAACGACGAAATTGATGGATGCAAAACGAATCCCGCACAACCATCCACATATTCATTTCTCGCAACTGTTTGGAATGAGCGACAACATCACTTTTAACCTGGCCAAAGCTGGATTTGCAGTGAGCAAGTATCTTCCTTTCGGTCCAATCGACGATGTGATTCCTTACCTCATGCGTCGCGCACAAGAGAATAGCAGCGTCGCCGGTCAGACAGGCCGCGAACTCGGACTCATAAAAAAAGAAATGCAGCGTCGTCGCCTTTAATGTTGCTGAACTGATAATTCATTATCTATCCAGGACTTGCCAGCATTTCTGTGGATAAATCCGGCTGTTAAAAAATACCTCGCACGCTTTCTTTGGTATTATTATTGAAAGCTGATGCCGTTGGCAATGTAAATCGTTGCGCTTCTTTTATTAATAAACGTTGTCTCGGGCCCCAAATGAGCAAATTGTACACTAAAACTTTAATGGATGAACTTCCTTGTTGCTTCATTACCCGAGTTCCTGCAATTCTTAAAAATCATGCTTTGGATAAGTATCCCGATTTTTTTAGTTTCAACGCTAACTGTAGTCTTTCTGCATTACAGGAAAAAACGTCGTGCTGAGTCCGAACTTCATTTAGAGCCCGTTTTTAATCTCGTCACACCCTCTTATCCTTTGCCACGCGAACATTACTTGCAACAGTTAAAGCAAGGTTTCGATCAGTTTCATTTGCTGCAGGAAGATTTCAACAACATCAAACTTCAATTTTCTGCAACAAACAACAATGATGGAGAAGTGACCGATCGTTCACTTCAGGAAAAATTATCGAAGCAAGAACTGAAAATCGCTCAACTCAAGCAGGCAGTGGAATACCTACAGGCAAACGCGGGAAAGGAGGAAGACTTCGGTCAGCACCAGGAGAATATTGCAGAAAAGGAAAAGGAAATTGCGCGACTACATGCATTGATCAAATCATTGAACCAGGAACTTGCTTTGTCGAAACAGCAATACGATTCCCGATCAAATGAGTTGAACAAAATGGATCAACTCTTAAAAGAATTTCAACAAAGCGCGAAACATGCCTCCACAGAAGCACGCGGATTGCATTTATCGTTCCAGGAACAAACAGAAGGTAAAGACAAATTTCATTTCGAAGAAAATCAACGACTTTCCGAACAATTAAAGTTAATGCACGATTCTTTCCATCAACTGGAAGAAGAAAATATTCAACTTCAAAACAAGTTACAACAAGGGCGACTCGAGAATCTTGCAGGTAATGAAGCGGAAACTAGAATTGCTGAATTGCAAAACGCATTGATTCGTTCCGAGCAGGAACTACTGGAATGGAAAAACAAGAAAGTGGATGCTGACAGCCTGGTCGAAATTGTTGAAGAGAAAAAAGCGCAAATCAACTTTCTGCAAAATCAACTTGATCAACGCATCCGCGCAAATCGGCAACTTGAACAGGATGTGCACGACAAGGAAAAACAATGGAGTCAATCACAACAAGACCTCCAATTGTATGAACAGAAACAACAGTATTTATTTGAAGATATTTCCAATAAGCAGGAAGAACTCACCCAGCTAACGAAGCAACTCGAAGATGGTTCAGCTGAAAGCCGCCAGTTAAAAGAATCGATTCTTATGTATGAAGAAAAGATAGCTGAGGTCGAAAAATCTCATCTGGAATTGAATGATAACCTAGGCAATTTCCAGGAAGAACTCAGGAGATCAAGAGAAGTTTCTGCACTGCTCGAACAACAATTGAGCGATTCTCGCCAGCATATTAACCTCCTTGAAAACAAACTGGCAGAACGGCAACAGTTAATTTCAAAAATGCATACCGACTTATCGTCAATACTTGACGAAAATCCATCCAAACCTACAGTTTCAGACTTTCATTTACAATCATTACCGCACCTCGTTGAAGAGGTTTAATAAAGCATTTATAGGAGAGGAGTAATAATCGCGGACAAACTTCTTATTTTTACGGTATCACTTGCTAAATTATGCTGTATGAATAAGGTTATTAAATATTGCCTGCTCCTCATGGCGGTCACAACAACGTTAGCGTTCGCAATCCCCCGCCCTGCGGCTGATGAGTTACAAGGTGCCTGGTCAAGCAACAAAAGGACGGTAACGGAGACCATGACTTTCATTGATGGCTATTGCAGCTACTCTTCATTCGATGTTCAAAAAAAGCAATTCATTTTTACTACAGGAGGACCCTACCAAATCAATGGCAAAACTGCCACGGTAACAGTAGAATTTAATACGATGCAAAAAGAATTGGTTGGTACAACCTTTAATTTTTCATTTGTCAAAAAAGCTGCGGAGCTCGTCACAGAATTGCACGGAGCTTCAGTTACCTGGAAGCAGGTCGATAATGGACAGGCTCCGTTGAGTGGAGTGTGGCGAATCAGTGGCCGTAAGCAAGGCGACAACATTAGCGAAATGAAATTGGGACCAAGGCGGACGTTGAAAATCCTGACTGGTACACGCTTTCAGTGGGCTGCGATAAATATTGAGACGAAGGAATTCTTTGGTACTGGTGGTGGCCGCTATACTTTTGAAAATGGAAAATACACAGAGCACATCGAATTTTTCAGTCGCGATAGCTCCCGCGTTGGTGCGTCGCTATCCTTTGATGGGAAAATAGAAAATAGTGCCTGGCATCACAGCGGCCTCAGTTCCCGCGGTGAACCTATCTACGAAATCTGGTCGCGTCTTAATCAATAATCGCCATCCCTAACCTGCTACATATGCCGAAATTCTTTTTGCTTATTACACTCTTTTTTATGCTAAGCTGCAACAATGAGCCCGGTTCTAAAACTAGAACGCTTGGTTCAATTGAACGAACGGATCCATCGATTGATAAACTAATCAGTACCGATGCAGTGATTGAAATCATTGCCGATGGTCATGACTGGACTGAAGGACCGGTTTGGATTGAATCTGAAAAAATGCTGTTGTATTCGGATATCCCGCCAAATAAAATTTTTAAATGGACGGAAGCAAAAGGCAAAGAACTTTATCTCACGCCTTCGGGTTATACTGGTACTGTTCCGCGCGGAGGTGAGCCAGGTTCAAACGGATTAATTTTAAACAAGGAAGGTAAATTGGTTCTCTGTCAACACGGAGATCGGCGCATGGCATTAATGGATGCTGAATTGAATGCACCGGCTGCAAAGTTTATTTCGTTAGCAGATAACTACATGGGCAAGAAATTGAATAGCCCAAACGATGCCGTGTATCGTAGCAACGGAGATTTATTTTTCACCGATCCGCCATATGGATTGGCGAATGACTCATTGAAAGAAATTTCATTTCAAGGTGTGTACAAAGTAGCGAACGGGCAGGTAGTTTTAATGACCGATACAATTACAAGACCGAATGGAATTGCATTTCTTAATAATGAAAAAACTTTGGTCGTTGCTAATTCCGATCCGGATAAAGCGATTTGGTATCTCTATGATTTCGGCCCGAACGATTCACTTGTCAATCAACGCATGCTTGCAGACGTTACTGAATTAGGTAAGAAGGGAGAAAAAGGGTTACCGGATGGATTGAAAGTTGACAAACAAGGTAATATATTTGCAACCGGCCCGGGAGGAGTATTCGTTTTTAACGCAGAAGGCAAGCAAATTGGAAGGTTTAAGATACCGGAAGCGTGTAGCAATGTCGCTCTCGCTGATGATGATCGCACACTTTATATCACAGCAGACATGTATGTTCTTCGCGTAAAGTTGAGAAAACAATAGTCCGCGAGTTATAAATAACAGGACTGCTAGCTCAGTTGGTTTAGAGCGCTGCTTTGACAGAGCAGAGGTCACTGGTTCGAACCCAGTGCAGTCCACCTTCGCCCACAGTAGCTTCAGCGAAGGTGGGACGATCTTTCTTTTCACAGCTTATTCAGATAGCCACCTACGCGGAGTTTTTTGCTAACTTGCGCACATGCAACAATACCTGGATTTGCTGAAGCATATTCTTGCTACAGGAGCTCAAAAACACGATCGCACAGGCACGGGCACTATTAGTTGTTTTGGCTATCAATTGCGTTTTAATCTCGCTGATGGTTTTCCACTCGTCACTACTAAAAAAGTTCATGTTAAAAGCATTATTCACGAACTGCTATGGTTTTTGAAAGGCGAAACCAATATTCAATATCTAAAAGAAAATGCTGTTGGTATTTGGAATGAATGGGCAGATGAGAATGGCGACCTTGGTCCCGTTTATGGTAAGCAATGGAGAAGTTGGGAAGGTGCAGATGGACAGGTGATCGACCAGGTTGCAGAGCTTATCGCACAAATAAAAAAGAATCCCGATAGTAGACGATTGATCATCAGCGCATGGAATGTAGCAGATCTGCCGAAGATGGCATTGATGCCTTGTCATACTATTTTCCAGTTTTATGTTGCCGATGGAAAATTAAGTTGTCAGCTATATCAACGGAGTGCGGATGTCTTTCTCGGAGTACCATTCAATATTGCGTCCTATGCATTGTTAACGATAATGATTGCCCAGGTTTGCGATCTTGAGCCAGGTGATTTCGTACACACATTTGGCGATGTACATATCTATAACAATCACATCGACCAGGTAAATTTGCAATTATCCCGTACTCCATTCGCATTGCCAACAATAAAATTGAACCCGGAGGTAAAAGATATTTTTGGTTTTAAGTTTGAAGATTTCACTCTTGAAAATTATCAGGCACACCCATCGATAAAAGCTCCTGTTGCCGTATAACTGGTATTGTAAAGTATAACTCATTTAATTTTTTACTGCAATGCTTCTCTCCGCCGTCGTTGCCGCTTCTCAAAACAATGTTATTGGAAAAAATAACCAACTGCTTTGGAAGCTTCCGAATGATATGAAGTTTTTCAAGAACACAACCTGGGCAATGCCGGTGATCATGGGACGTAAAACATTTGAATCGTTGGGAAAGCCGTTGACAGGCCGAACCAACATTGTAATAACGCGACAACAAGAAAAACTTATTGATGGTGCGCACGTTGTGTCAAGTTTCGATGAAGCGATTGTTGCAGCGAAAGCTTCCGATGCAAAAGAGGCTTACGTTATTGGAGGCGGTGAAATTTATAAGCAATCGATGAATCTACTCCACCGGGTTTATCTTACCCGGGTTGAAACTGTTATTGATGGCGACACTTATTTTCCTCAGTTGGAACTATCCGAATGGGAATTGCTATCCGAACTCAAATTCACTGAGGATTCAAAACACGCGTACCCGTATGCATTTCAAATTTGGGAGCGTAAAAAATCAGTTCATGAGTCTGTTTAATTTTATTTTTCTAACTGGTTTGAAATTCCTGCAGTGAACATTCAATTGTTCATAGACTATATAAAGTATTATCTCTCCTCGTCGAATGGGAAAGGCCATGGCGTTCATTCTCCATTTGTTTTCGATTTTATCACCAATGTTTTGAATAACAAAAAGCATTACTACACTTACGACCAGGTGGAAGCGCTCCGGCAGAAATTAGCAGAGGATAGAACGACG
>JACMLR010000414.1 GCA_014379515.1 Chitinophagaceae bacterium | reverse complement strand
TACAGGCGGCTGGAACTTACCCGTGGGCTGAATTACTACACTCCTCCAGTGCTCCCAAGAAAATCAAATAGGTGAGAAGTGGAATCGATGAACGTAACATCAATCTCATTCATTTCAGATCCATGTCATTACTGAGTATGCACCAACCTCTTTAATAGATCGTACTGCGACAAACGCAGCGCCGAAGGCGCGTAATATTTCAGCCCAGGCTGTAAGGCCTGGGTCAGGAAACGATCATCAGTTTACAGCCCTGAAGGGGCGCGATATTTTTTAAGAATATGGAATAGAGAATGAATACAACCTACACCACTACGACAATAAGCCGACCACATTAAACCAAATGGAAACATGAATTAACTTAGATCTTCATTTTCTTAAATACCGCCATATAGCGCCGGCTCACTTTAACTATACTGCCATCGATCAACGTCAAGGTCATTGATCCTGCAAAACGTTGTATAGACCGAATTGCATTGGGATTCACGAGCGTTGAGCGGTGGATCTTGATAAATGTATTCGCCATAAACGCTTTTTCAATCCAGGTTAGACTTTTATTACTAAGATAAAATCTGCCAGAAATATATATCCTTGTGAAATCTCCGGCTGCTTGAATCATTACAACATCTTTTGCAGATAAAGGAATCCATTTCTTCCCATCCTCTACCAATATTTTTTCTTCAGACGATTTCTTTGATTGTTGGAATAGGCCAGGCATTCCAGTTGATAACGATCCGCCCTGAAAAAACTTATTTATAGCCGCGTCGAAACGCTGCTTACTATATGGTTTAAATAAATAATCGACCGCATTGACATCAAATGCCTTTAATGCAAATGCGTCGTAAGCGGTCGTAAATATTACGGAAGGGATCGTATGCAACTGATGCAACACAGAAAAACCGTCATACCCCGGCATTTGAATGTCGAGAAATACAAGACCTGGTGATAATTGATTGATCTTTTCAACAGCATCATTACCGTTTTCACAAATTGCCACGACTTCCAGTTCCGGGTATGCCTGAAGGTATTCAAGGAGCAGGCGCCGGGCCGGTGCTTCGTCGTCAACAATTATTGTTTGGTATTTCTTTATCATTGAAACGGAATTCTAAATTCAACCAAGACGCAATGATTTGCGTCAACCACAAAGTGAAGTGGTTCGTTATAAAGATAATGAAGTCGTTTGCGCGTATTGTACAGTCCGGTGCCCGTTGCAACCGTATCTGTTGTGGGATGGAAAGAGTCAACGGGAACAGGATTACGAATACTGATAGCGATCCCGTTTTTCGTCATTCTCATTTCCAACTTAATGAGACCGCCGATCACTAATTTCTCTACGCCATGTCGGATCGCGTTTTCAATGAGCGGTTGCAACATCATTGGGGGAATTTTGTGTTGCAATACCTCCTCATCAATATTATAACTTACCTCTAATCGTTGCCCGAAACGATATTGCTCCAATTCGAGCCAGTTCCTGATGAAATTGATCTCGTCCGAAAGTGAAATTAATTTTGATTCAGATGCTTTAAGTCCATACCGGAAAACGTCAGCGAGTTTCGCGATCATCTCTCGCGTGGATTCCATCGAATGCGGAACGGAAGCACTGATGGAGTTAAGCGTATTAAATAAAAAATGAGGTTGTATCTGCGCTGTGAGTGCGCGAAGTTCGGCATGATGCAAACTCTCACGGTATTCCTTTTCCTTCGATTTCTCCTGATTTACGACGGTATAATAAAAGTAAATATGGAAAATGGCAAACTGAATAAAGTAAAACAACCCCGGAATGTATATGTCCCACCACGCACCACTTCCTGTTAAATACGATGCACCTCGAAGATCTTGTATGAATCTATAACTGTAGAACCAGGCTAATATCCAGATAGGCGCCATCAATAAGTTGAGCGAAACTTTGAATGCCAATGAGCGCTGGCGAAAATATCGAAAGGTGAGCCACCACATTGGTAATGTTAGAATCGACTTAAGAAAAAAATAGTCAATGAATGTTTCAACCCATACATTGCGCAGTTGCCCGCTTGTAACCCAAAGTGCCAACCAATATTGGATGGCAAAAAAGACATAGATGGACGCGATCCCTAACCATTCGGCAATTGATATCGTAAGAAATTTTTTCTGATGAATCATGAGGTTATAAATTGGCTCTATTTTATTCAATGTAAAATTAATTTCGTGTCCAGATTGTCCACCGGGCGATAAATCTTGCACTTCGGCGATTTCAGTTCAACCAGTGCTCGTTCACGGATTAAATTCGATAAAAAAGATGCTCAAGTCTTCAATTTTAATAATGCTATTCTCAATTCCCGTTTTAAGTTCAGGTCAGATTATAAAATTCGAAAACAGTTCGTGGTGGATAGATGGGAAATTCCGGAAAATAAATATCTACTCTGTCAATGGCGAATTTGCGAAATCATTCAACGGCAGAGTCGACACTACGATCGATTTAAAGAATTCTTATTGTATCCCACCCTTTGGCGACGCGCATACACATAACCTTGATGGCGGATATCGATTGAAAGAGACCATAGAATCTTACCTGGAAGAAGGTGTATTTTATATTCAGGTTTTGGGGAACCATGGCAAAGCTGTGGCGCGAACAAGAACGGCGTTGGCATCGTTAAACAAAATAGAAGTGCGATACGCAAACGGGGTTCTAACGTCCACTTATGGACATGGATTTTATCCTTTTGAACCGCTCGCGATGGGCATCTATGCTCCTTATCTCCAGATAAAGTTTGCCGACTCCATAAAAAAAAGCAGGCTTGTTGAAAACGATGCGTATTACTTTTTGGATAACCCCGATGATGTGGATCTGAAGTGGCAGCTTATCATGCGCTATGCTCCCGACCTAATAAAAATCTGTCTGAACGATTGTGTCAACTACATCGAGAAGAGAAAAAAAGCTATTGCAGACGATAATGGTTTATCCAGGGAAGTGGCGGCGCATGTGGTGAAGAAAGCACATGCGGAAGGTAAACGGGTAATTGCCCATGTGGAAACGGCCGAAGATGCGCGCATCTGCGCAACCATCGGTGTCGACGGCCTCGCTCACCTACCAGGGTATTATTGGGATGGAACGGAGCAGAAAAGGAAAAAGTACTGTATGACCCGTCGTGATGTAAAACTTTTTAAGCAATCAGGGCTTAGCATTATACCAACTGTCAATATCAACGGCACTACTAAATTCGATACAGCAGGCAAACCGGTTGTACATGCTGATCGATACAAACTAAAAATAAAATACCAAAAAAAGATGTTGCGTCTTTTGCTGAAGAAAAATGTTCCAATCGCACTTGGGGGCGACTACTTCGGGAAGACTGTCACTCCCGAACTTGATAGCTTATTGATACATCATTTTTTGTCGAACAAACAATTGCTTGACCTTTATTGTCGAGCTACACCACAATCCATTTTTCCGGGAAGAAAAATTGGGAAGATTGAAGAAGGGTACGAAGCAAGTTTTCTGGTATTAGAAAGCAATCCGATCGTAAACTTTGCTGCTACACGAAAAATAGTAAGTCGATTTCGGAAAGGAAAATTTTTATACCCGACATACTAAAATAAATTAACCGCTCCTTTTCTTTTTAAGCTTTTCAAGCATGAAGGCCCAGTGCAGGTTTTGTGGATCTAATTTCATTGCCTTTTCAAAATAAGTAATTCCTGCTTTTTCGTTTTTGTTCCGTCTGTATGTTTCTCCCAGGCTTTCATAAGCTGAAGGTGATTCCGGATATTGCGTGATGTTCAATTCAAAGATTTTTATAGCATCTTTAATCTTGTTATCTCTTCGCAATTCAGTCCCCAGGTAGTTAAGTTGCGCTTCGTTAAAAACGAAAAATGCATTTTTTGCAGCCTTAAGCTCATGAAACAATTCGATTGCAGCATCAACTCCTTTAATTCGAATGGTGCTTCTCATCGTATCTAATAGTGCCCAGGGATATTTGTACGACTCGATCTTACGTGAAGAATCAAGCAAATGCCAGCCAATATCTGATACGGAGTTATTTGAATTTGCCAGGACAATCACTCCTATCTTGTTTATCGTATCAATTCCAATAAAGCTGCGGTATCCCGGCATTCCTCCATCCTTAAAAAGATGATACTTTCCGTTATCATTTGAAAGTGTCCAACCCATTGTGGTGTAAGTATCATTTCCGTCTTTTTTTGCGCGAAGGAGATGCGTCAATTGCATTGCAGGATACAATTCAGTTCTGTTGAGCCCTAAATTGGCTTCTGCAAAAGTGAGCAGATCGGCTACGTTCGAACGCAACGCACCGCCTGCTTCAATTGCTCCTAAATCGGTAAACGCTGTAGGCGTACCAGTTTCAGCGTGCCCGATGGCAACATTTGACATCTCGCTTGCAGTTAAAGAAATAAACGTGTTGCTCATATTCAATGGTCGACAAATCCGCTCTACGACTAAATCTTCGTAATTCTTTTGTGCCACTTTCTCAAGAATAGTTCCTAATAATCCGTATGCAATGTTAGAATATTGCCACCTGGAATCGATATCAAAAGGAGGCTCAAAGGTTGATACGTACTCGTATAATCGGTCTACTGTATAATCCGCATAGGGGTGATCCGGATTCCGCGGATCGACATTGTGCGGAAAACGTGGCATGCCCGACCGATGAGTTGATAACGAAAGCAATGATATCTCCTTACCATTTCTTATCGGGGCCCTTACAGTTTTAGGTAAGTATTTTGAAATTGGATCGTCGATCGTTAGCTGATGTTTCAAACTCATATCAGCCAATAATAAAGATGTGAAGACCTTCGTTATCGATCCGATTTCAAACAGCGTATTACTATCTGGTAACCTGCGATCGGAATCGCTGACTACTCCTTCTGCAACTATTTGTCGCCTGCCTAACGAGTCTACAATGCCGACAATAATTCCCTTTGCTCTCTTAGCAGCTACCTCATGTTTGATGATTGCTTTTATACTATCAATACTTATTTGCCCTGAAGATGTATAGGTCGCAATAGTTAAAAGGGAAATGATTAAATATTTTTTCATTTTATTGTTGCTGCCCAAGAACATTGGCTTTGACTCCAACGTTCACGCCATTAGGTTTTTTATATTTGAAATGTATGTAAGACGTGAGACGATTTGAATCGCCGAAGTTAAAGGTTCCTTTTAAAAATCGACCCTCCTTTCGTTGATCGGTAGTAACTGTCAAAAAAGCGAACGAGTCGCAGCATGATGGATAAATTTCAGTGTGCTTCCGATTTACCAGTTGATAACTTCTGATCATTAGTTCAACTTTCTTTCCTTTACTCAACGAAATAGATCGCCTTTGTAACGCATTTCTGATCGTTGTCTCAATTCAATTGGCGGGGTGCGGTGTCTGCCAGACGCGCTATTTAAAGAATTGACTTAAAAGTTGGGGATTGAATGAAAATTAATTCACCCTGGCAAAAGACATCTAATCCAACGCGTTGCCTGCGCGTAATTGGCTTCTAAACATTACTCCTGGGATTTGGAATCAATGCTTCCCCCATCGAGGTTATACCGAGGACGCAAGCAAGGAAAAGTTTTTGCTTGACAGAAAATGAATTAATTTACAAGACCTCCCACTAACACACCCAGTAGTCGCCAAAACAATTCGGTTTACGACTCATCGATTTTTAAATTCTCTTACGCTATAAAAAGAATTACGATGGAACCCTCTAAATCTATCCAAAACAGGCGCTCGTTTTTAAAATCCTCCTTCCTTGCCGGAGGTGGTCTGATGATCAGTTTCAGCGTGCTGCCCGAACTAGGGATTGCAGAAAAAACGGGCACGTTAAATCTCGCGGGAGAATGGAACGAGATCACTGGCTATATAAAGATCACTTCCGACAATATCATAAAAATCATCAACCCAAATCCTGAGTTTGGGCAGAATGTAATGACATCACTTCCGATGATTATTGCTGAAGAGTTGGATGTCGATTGGCAAAAAGTAGTCGTCGAGATGGGGCCCCATGATTCAATCAAACTAGGACCTCAATTTAGCGGCGGAAGTAGTTCCGTGCGGATGTATTGGAAACCGCTTCGCGAAGCAGGCGCTGCAGCACGCCAAATGCTGATGCAAGCCGCGGCTGAAACCTGGATGGTACCAGTAGAAGAATTAACGACCAAAGCAGGAATGATCATTCATACGAAAAGCATGAAGTCGGGAACGTATGGAGAATTCGCTTCAAAAGCAGCGACCATTCCAATACCTAAAGGAATAAAGTTAAAAGATGTAAAGGCGTTTAACATAGTAGGGAAATCAAAAAAGAATGTAGAGGTTGAAAAAATCCTTACAGGCAAACCATTGTTCGGAATGGATTATGCGCACGAAGGAATGATGATTGCCATGATCGAACATCCGCCTGGATTCGGAATGAAACTGAAATCTTTTGATGCCTCCCAGGCATTGAAAATGCCAGGAATAAAAGAGGTGTTCACTCTAAAATTATATGAAGACGGTTTTGAACAGAGTGGATTTGATACCCGGAGTTTCAATGATTTGCTGGTAGTTGTGGGCAAGACGACATGGGAAGTGATGAATGCGCGCAAAAAACTAGTAACAGAATGGGAACCCGCCGGTGATATAAAGGATATAATTGGAGGAAGAGGCGGAAAAAAAGAGGTCGTTGTTCCCGGGGAATTGGAAAGCACAACAAAGCAATTAGAAAAACTGCAAGCATATGCCAGCAAGCCCGCCGAACTTTTGAGAAAAGACGGGGATCCTGAAACCGCTTTTAAAAACGCAGCGCAAATTATTGAGCGCACTTATAATGCTCCCTTCCTCGCACACAATTGTATGGAGCCGATAAATTTCTTTGCACATGTTACAGATGAAAAAGCCTTGTTGGCTGGACCATTGCAAGGGCCCGGTTGGTCGGAACCAACACTGGCGAAACTTTTAAAGCTGCCAGCAGATAAAATTGAAATTCAAATGACCCGCATGGGTGGTGGGTTTGGCCGAAGAGCGTACGGACACTACCTATACGAGGCCGCGCTGATATCTAAAAAAGCCAAAGCTCCTATCAAACTTATCTATACGCGCGAAGATGATATGACCTATGGTATCTATCGCCCTATGTATACCGCAACCTATCGTGCAGCACTAGACGCAAATAAAAATCTAATAGCGTTTGCTGTGAAAGGTGGTGGAATACCGGAACACGCGATTCATGCAAACAGGTTTCCTGCAGGCGCTATTGACAATTACCTGGCTGAGGGTTGGCAGATCCCATCCAATATTACGATTGGAGCTTTTAGAGCACCACGTTCGAATTTCAATGCTGCTGCTGAGCAATCCTTTTTAGATGAGTTGGCCGAAGTGATGGGTAAAGATCCAATTGATTTCAGGTTAGAGTTGCTAAAACGTGCCAAAGAAAATCCCGTAGGAAAAAACAATGAATATGATGCGGATCGCTACGCAGGTGTATTGAAATTGGTAAAGGAAAAATCAGGCTGGGGAAAAGCAGACAACAAAAAATACCACCGTGGAGTCGCCGCTTATTTCTGTCACGCCTCCTATGCAGCTCACGTGGTAGATATGGTTTTGAGAAATGGGAAACCGTATGTTGAACGGGTTTTTAGTGCAATGGATTGCGGGATTGTCGTTAACCCTGATGCGGCAACGAACATGGTCGAGGGCGCAGTGATTGATGGTATTGGAAATTCATTTTATGGAAAACTAAGTCATAAAGACGGGAAAGCAGAACAAACCAATTTTCATAGTTATAGAATCATTCGTCACAGCGAAGTACCAAAAAAGATCGAAGTGCACTTCGTGAAGAATGAAATCGATCCTACCGGTTTAGGAGAACCGCCTTTTCCACCAGTTTTTGGAGCCGTGGCGAATGCATTGTACAAAACAACAAATAAGCGCCACTACAATCAACCTTTCCTTGATCCATCAACGCAGCAAAACACGGGCGAAAACAGAAAGAAAACATTCTAATCCATCATTCACTATCAACAGTTAACCATGATAAATCTGAACATCAATAATAAAAATTATGAATTAGAGGTTGATCCCGATACTCCCCTATTATGGGTTCTTCGTGATACGATTCAATTAGTTGGAACGAAGTACGGATGTGGAGTGGCTCAGTGTGGAGCTTGTGTAGTTCACCTAAATGGAGAGGCCGTTCGCTCTTGTGTCACAAAGGCAAGTCGGGCTGTTGGACAAAAAGTAGTCACGATCGAAGGCTTGTCCGAAAACAACGATCACCCACTACAAAAAGCGTGGACGGAATTAGATGTCCCTCAGTGTGGTTATTGCCAGTCGGGACAAATAATGTCTGCGGCCGTTCTGCTTAGAGAAAATAAAAATCCCACCGACCAGGATATTTATAATGCGATGGAAGGTAATATTTGCCGCTGCGGTACATACCTGCGGATTCAAAATGCAATCAAGCTTGCAGCAGAAATGCAACGTAATGAATCAAAGTGATAGACCGGATTTAGTTCAAACAAAATTAAACACTATGACTGTCCATAACCTATTTCTCAGGCGATTCAAAGTGGTCATGGTTTTAAGTGCCATGTTTTCTATGATTGTATTGATGAGTTTTGCAATCAATACCAACAGACCATTTAGTGATCCGGAAAAAGTAAAAAAGGACAGCGTTGCATCTGTAAAAGCATTCATGGAAGTATATAAAGTACTCATGAGTGCACGTTGTTTGAATTGTCATCCTGCGGGCGATATCCCGTTGCAGGGCGATGATAGCCACTTGCATACCATGTTTCCACAACGCGGCAAAGACGGCCATGGTGTTTATGCTATGAAATGTAATAACTGTCACCAACCCACGAACGCACCTGGTCTCAATACACCTCCCGGAAATCCAAAATGGGCACTGCCTCCCGCCGACATGAAAATGGTTTTCGAAGGAAGAACACCGAGACAGCTCGCGCAGCAAATAATGGATTACAAACGCAATGGACATAAAACCAGAGCTCAATTAATAGAGCACGCGAGAGATACTTTGGTGAAAGCCGGCTGGAACATGGGAGAAGGCAGGAAACCACCCCCATTAACTTATCCTGAATTTGTTGAAGTATGGGACACCTGGATAAATACCGGTGGTTACGCTCCGGGGAATAATGCTGTTCCAAAAAAATAGACCAGGTAATTAAGTACAACTCAAAGTTTGCGATGGCAATTTTCCCGACAAAAAAAGTTTCATTTAATAGTTGGCCTGATTGGAAATTCCATCAGGCCTTTTTCTGGCAGACCGGTACTGACTAATTTAATCGAAAGAAAATTGAAAGGGAAAGACTCATCTTCTTCATGCAGGTGAAACGCTCAAATGCACAACGGGTGTTGCACACTGGCACGGCGCGAGTAAAGAAAATGCAATGAGTCAAATTGCTATCAGAACTGAATCGAATAAAGGCTCGGTGATCTGGCTGGATAGGTTTTCGAAAGAAAGATATTTGCAACAATCGATAATTGGTGTTAGTTGTTTTCGCAATGTCACCAACTCTCTTGTTAACCCTTTACATAGAGAACATTCCAAAAAATTAAACGAAAGAAAATCCTTCAAGTTTATTATCGAACATTGATTGTTTCGGAACCGAACACATCGGATACCGACAAATAACTAATTTGTTGATTCGAAGATATTTATAAATCGGCATAGTTTTCTTGGTCTTCGAGTAATCAATTCAACTTCAAAACTAACAGTTATGTTTCGAGTTTATCTCCGAGTTGCCTGGCGTAGCATTCAAAAAAATAAAGTTTTCTCTACCATCAACATATTTGGGTTGTCGCTTAGTATGTCGTGCTGCTTTCTGATATACATGTTTGTTTGGAACCAAGTGAATTTCGATTCTTTTCACACCAGCCGCAACAAAATATACCGCATCACTGAAAAACAAGACCAAGCTGGTCAAGTTTACAATGTTGCAGTTACGCCAGGTCCTCTGGCTCCAGCATTGAAAGAACGTTTTCCAGATATTATGGAAACTGTCCGGTTCGGAAAATGGAGCGGTCTTTTAAAAAACGGTGACGTGATATCTGAAGAAAAGAATATTCTCCTTACAGAGAACAGCCTTTTTAGCGTTTTCAATTTTAAATTAATAAAAGGCAATCCATCAACAGCATTAAAAAATCCAACGGATATTGTTCTAACAGAATCAACTGCTGCGAAGTTTTTTGGATCGAATTGGAGCAACAACCCGTCCTTAATAGGACAGGCTTTTTCTCTGAACAACAACGATAAATTCATATTAGCAGGGGTCATTCAGGATCCGCCAAACAATTCAAGTATCAACTTTGATGTTCTTTTGCCTCTTACCTATCTATTTAATAGCGATAAATGGTCGAACCGGTGGAACAGCAATAATTATCACACTTATGTGCTTATATCGCCGAATGCAAATGCTATTGACTTAGGTGCACAACTGAAAGACGTCTTGTCAACTTATGTCAAGGATTCGAAAGACTTGCTGGAATTGCAACCACTGAAAGCACAGTATCTCCACTCACAATTCGATTTCAATACAGATTGGGGTAAGCGAGGAGACATTAAGTATGTCCGCATCTTTTCAGGTGTGGGTTTATTACTCCTGGTCATTGCCTGTATAAACTTTGTAAATCTTTCTTCCGCCAAATCTCTCAAGCGTGGTATTGAAGTCGGGATTCGAAAAGTAACAGGTGCATCCCGGTCACATCTGGTTTTACAATTTCTTACCGAATCGCTGTTACTGAGCTTCCTTGCCGGTCTCTTAAGTATAATAATGCTTAGAGCTGTCCAGCCGGCTATCTTTTCAATAACGGGAGTAACCATAGAGATGGATTTTTTCGGGTTGCCCTTTATAGCTGCGTTTATAATCCTGGTAATATTGATTGGATTTTTAGCTGGTATATATCCCTCGTTTATTTTGACTTCCTTCGAACCTGTCAAGGTCTTAAAAGGAAACGTGATGAATCGCACCAAAAAGCCATTTCTAAAATCTTTGGTTGTTTTTCAATTTGCAATTTCCATGATACTAATAGTTGCCACTTCGTTCATGTACCAACAATTGAAGTATATCCAAAATAAAAACCTTGGCTTTGATAAGGAACAATTGCTAACGGTGAGGTTGAAAGGAGAGTTGATGAAAAAGGCGATGTTATTCAAATATGAACTTGAACAACAATCGAGTATTGCAGGAGCTTCTCCAGCTACCTTATCAATGGTCAATGATGACAACTCAACCTATTTTGAATGGGACGGCATGAAGGCGGACGAGAAATTTCTTATTACGCAAGCGAATATTACCCCTGATTTCATTCCGGTATTAGGACTGAAAATTATTCAAGGAAAGAATTTTCAAACCCAAAAAACGAACGATACCGCAAACTATATTGTGAACGAAAAAACAGTTAAACAAATGGGACTTGGGCTACAGGACGTGATTGGTAAGCAGGTGACAATTTGGGGAACGAAGGGAACGATCGTCGGCGTCGTAAACGATTTCCATTTCAAAACCCTCAACACTTCTATTGAACCGTTTATATTTCGCTACCAGCCAGAAGACAGGTATTTTACTATGTTCGTGAAAACAGTACCAGGGAAAGCCAGTATTGCAATTTCTCACCTCCAATCGATTTATAAGAAATATGAAAGTGAATACCCCCTTGATTTTCGCTTTGTCAATGAAGCGCTCGAAAACTCATATGCCTCCGAGCAAAAAACAGCCAATGTATTGTTCATCTTTTCATGCCTGACGATTTTTGTTGGATGTCTAGGTTTATTCGGGCTTACAATGTTTGTTGCTCAGCAACGTGTGAAAGAAATAGGTATCAGAAAAGTGTTGGGCGCAGATACAATTGCTGTGCTAGTTTTAATGTCCAGGGATTTTCTTGAGCTTATTATCATTGCAATCGTGTTAGCCACACCAATTGGATGGTTCGTTATAACAAAGTGGGTTGAAAGTTTCCCTTATAGAACAGAGCCCGGATGGGCGCTATTCTTTGTATCGGCCACCGTAATACTGTTACTGTCGATACTAACGATCTGCTCCCACGCAATTAGAACATCGCTCGCAAATCCTGCGAAAAGTTTAAGAGCTGAGTAACGAGCAAATATGAAAGCAATTTTACGATTATGAAATTCGTATTGGTGAATCAGCTAATGGCTTATCGATCTGAACCGGTATGATCATCCTGAGAAATGGTCGAAAATAAAACGAGGCCAGGAAGTTTCGAACGATTAGTGAGTACGCCAGTAAAAATTCGAAATCTTAACCTGTGCAATCGGCAGAGCAACCAGCTTAAACTCAGCTTTAAAGAATTTTATTTTTCGCTCAAGTGGTAGGCTCTGCTGACGACCACCCGAAGCGTGCTGCTGCAACCTAAATAGTATCTCCTTCTTTTGACAATTCTTCCTGCTCTTGTCTCCGGCCAGGAATAATTGGGTAAAGCGCAAGTAGGGGTAATCCTGGGACAACTCTTCTGCTAGTATTGATATATAGGTTCATTTTTAACAATGACTGTGATCATCGCAGGTTCGACAGCTTGGCACGACATTTACACATCTACCTGGGAATCCCGCTTCGAGACGGAATCTTTTCTAGATTAAAAACAAACACATGCTGAACAAAACGATAATTACCGCTGGCTTTTTGACATCATCCTTTATTGCTTTCTCCCAGGATAGAATAGATCCGGTAAAAAAGGCGAACACAGCCAATGAAGTAAAAGTTGAAAACAAACAAATTGATGAGGATGTAGCCGAGTTTTTGGTAAAATCGGCGGATGCCCGGATGATGGACAGCAAAGAAGGCAAGCTCGCAAGTCAAAAAGGAACAAGTTCAGCTATCAAAAATTATGGTTCGCTCATGGTAAAGGATCAGGCTATGCTGCTTGCAAAAATAAAAAAACTGGCTGCCGCCAGGAAAATCAGTTTGCCCACCGATATCAGTAATGATAAAATTGAGGGCCTCGTTGATTTAATGAAAGAATCTTGAGAGGTTTTTGTCATGTATTTCATATATATGTTGATATTAGATCACGTTCGTGATTTCTTAATTTTCTTAAAAGGAATTTTATC
>JACMLR010000413.1 GCA_014379515.1 Chitinophagaceae bacterium | reverse complement strand
CGACTCAGTTTCACCGTAACAAAGACGTTACCGAAATGGAAAGAACAACTAAGTATTACACCGCAGCTTCGATATGGTTTTAGTAATACGCATTTCAATCCGCAATTGCAGTTCAGTTTAAGTAAAAGAGCGTTCAGTTACGATAGTGAAGGAGGAAGTTCCAGCAGAAGGACGTTGAGCTTGCTTGGTGGTAAGCGGGTTAGCCAGTTTAATCGCGATAATCCAATAACTCCACTAATGAACGGTCTTTATACATTGCTGGCGCGAAAAAATTATATGAAGATTTATGAAAGCTGGTTTACTGAAGCAGTATATTCTAAACGAATGGATAATGGTTTATCGTTTAGCGTTCGCGGAATGTTCGAAGACCGGCTGCCATTGGAAAATACCAGCAACTTTTCATTCTTTGGAAGTAAGCAAACAAGACCATTTACACCGAATTACCCGATAGAAAAACTCTCAGGACAATTTAACCGCCACCAGGCAGTGATTGCAGTTGTCAATGTCGAATATCGACCGGGTCAACGATACATTCAATTTCCAAGGGGCAAAAGAGCGATTGGTTCGAAATATCCAACGCTTGGACTCAGTTATGAGAAAGGCTTTGACAAATTGTTCGGAAGCGATGTTGATTTTGATAAATGGCGATTTAGTGTATGGGATGATATAAACCTGAAATTATTTGGGAAAACAAAATACCGCATTGGTATTGGTGGATTCATAAACGACAAGAAAGTATTCATCCAGGATTTTCAACATTTTAACGGCAACCAGCTATTCTTTGCAAGTGAATTTTTGAACAGTTTTCAGTTAGCACCTTACTATGCAAATAGTACAACTGAATCTTTCTATACGATAGGGCACCTGGAGCATCATTTCAATGGGTTACTTACCAATAAAATTCCATTCTTCCGAAGGCTCAACTGGCATTTGGTAGGTGGGGCAAATGCATTCTTTGTAAATACCGATAACAATTATGCGGAGGTGTTTGCTGGATTGGAAAACATTTTCAAAGTGTTTCGAGTGGATGTTGTTGCATCCTACCTAAATGGAAAAAACGGAACAGTGGGGGTTCGCCTTGGCCTGGGCGGATTGCTCGGAAGCAGTGGTCGTGGTGGCCGATAATTATTATCTTTGCGTCGCTTTAAAATTTTGCCCAACCTGCAATTGGGTTCGCTTTGGCGAATAAAATTTAAACTATGGCGCAATTACACAATCGAATCTCCCGAAAGGAGTTGAAAGAACGTATACTCCAGGATTCAACTCCACGAATCACCATTTCATTTTATTGTTATTTTCCTGTTTCAGAACCCGCTGTGTTTCGAAATACACTTTACATTGATTTGAAGTCGCTTGATGTTCTTGGTAGAATTTATCTTGCTGACGAGGGTATCAATGCCCAGGTATCGTTGCCAAAAGATAACCTTGAAAGGTTCCGCGCCTACCTCTACCAATATCCAGCACTAAACAACCTTCGATTGAATGTTGCAGTAGACGATGACGGCAAAAGTTTTTATGTGCTTGATATCAAGGTCCGGCAAAAAATTGTTGCCGATGGGATAGACGATCCTGCATTCGATATGTCCAATCGGGGTCGATATGTGAATGCTGAAGAATTCAACCAACTAACCAATGATCCGAACACCGTTGTCATCGATATGCGAAATCATTATGAATATGAAGTAGGTCATTTTGAAAATGCGGTTGAGATACCAAGTGACACGTTTCGAGAACAACTTCCGATGGCTGCAGAGATGATGAACGACGATAAGGACAAAAAAATTATAATGTACTGTACGGGCGGTATCCGATGTGAAAAAGCAAGTGCGTACATGCTACATCGCGGTTTTAGTAATGTTTTTCATTTGGAAGGCGGAATCATCAACTACGCCCAGCAGGTAAAAGAACAAGGGCTGCCGAATAAATTTCACGGTAAAAATTTTGTATTCGATCAACGGCTCGGTGAACGAATAACGGATGAAGTGATCGCCCGATGCCACCAATGCGGCGCAGCTGCTGATAATCATGTGAACTGTCTAAACGATTCCTGCCATCTACTTTTCATTCAATGTGAATCGTGTACTAAAAAAATGGAAGGCTGTTGCAGCCAGGAATGCCTTGACTTCGTTCACCTTCCTGTAGAAGAACAAAAAGAATTGCGCAAAGGGATTGATAAAGGCCGTAACGTATTTAATAAAGCGCGGGAGCGGAAAAAACTTCCTTAGGGGATGCGGCGTCTAGGTCTTGAAATCAATTTAAAACAGCGGCTTAAATAATTGGAATCGCATTGAGGGCCATCACGGTTAATCCAACAAGCAGCGCCAGATAAACCAGACTAAAAATAATAATACCGCGCGTTGTTTTAAAAACGAAATAGCCCGCCAGGGGAAGTACTTGCAAAGAATGCATCCCAAAAAAATGCGCGATTCGAAGGTCACCATATCCACGGCTCCAATTCAATAACGGCAAACCTTCACCACCATCCGCCGCCCCAACTGTATGCGATAAGCGAGCGGCCATCAAGCCACCTTCAAAGCAAAAGATTACGAAATAGATGATTCCAAGCCGAATGCCCCACAAATACGAACGAGGAATGTTGAATTGCTTCTGACGAAAAAATAAATACCCAATATATGCTGTCCACAGAGTAAGAATCGTGATGGCAACGCCCATCAGGTTAAATAATAAAAGGTAAAACGAGGATGAAATATTAAAGTGTGATAAACGTCCATTTGCTGCCTGCCATGTAACGACCACTAATTCAAAGCCGAGTACGATAAACACCATCCAGGAATAAATAAGTTGTTTTCTTTTCCACTGGAGATAATAAATATACCAACCGATCGTCCAGCAAAAAATCGTTGTAGACAGAAAAAATTTCATTGGTTTAATCCAGGCATTGATTCCTAAAACGATGGTGTTATTTATCAACATTAAAACGAAACAAACAATCGCTCCAACAAATGAAATCCAGCCTGAATAAAAAAGCACTGGATTGCGTTGTTTCAACTCTCGAAAAAATGAAATCATATTTTAATAGTTTGATGCGAAGTATTCTTTTGAGGCTACCCACCGTATGAGCAGGTACACAAGTAGCCCTACCGGGCCAAGCATAAAAGTGAGGAGGAGACATGGCACAACCAGCCAATGACTGATTCCATACTTGATCGAATTCTTTTTGATCCAAATTCCCGTAAGGAGATCAAATGCGAGATAATGAACCCAGCCAGCAACCAACATAAAAGGATTGGAAAACAATTCCTGGACACCCGCCAACGTTCCAAATTTTCCAAAATCATTGGGAGAAAAAGTCTGCACGATCAACCATGCATATACGATAGCAAAAAGTGTAATTACAATTCCGATCAGGAAGCGATCAATTCTAGCCCAAAACGGTGAAAGAATGATTAGTAAAATCCAACTGATCATTGCAATGGAGCTGCACAACTTAAAAAGATAGTCCGGGGTCATAAGCGGGTGTTTGGTTCCCCAAGCTAATCATTAAACAACTTTGCCTGAAAGTTTCTGGATTGATTTATTAATACGGTGCGCTGTTTCTTCGTCGTTTAATGGTTGAGGTTGAAAGTCTTTACTTATTACCTGTTCGTATAATTCGATATATCGCCTGGAGATGGTTTCTACCCATTCGTCCGACATCTCAGGAACCACCTGGCCTTCCTTACCCATAAAATTATTTTCGATCAGCCATTCGCGGACGAATTCCTTACTCAGTTGTTTTTGTTTTTCGCTGCTTGCCTGCCGTTCGTCAAATCCATCGGCATAAAAATATCTTGAGCTATCGGGCGTGTGAACTTCGTCCATTAAAAATAACTGATCGCCGATCCTTCCAAATTCATATTTGGTATCGGCTAAAATCAAACCGCGTCCGGTTGCGATTGATTTACCTTTTTGAAAGAGTG
>JACMLR010000412.1 GCA_014379515.1 Chitinophagaceae bacterium | reverse complement strand
GCTCAAACTTCTCATCGAGAACAAAAATGAAGTGGTTCCTCGCGAAAAAATCCTACAAACAGTTTGGGGATACAACGTTTATCCTACCACGAGAACAATTGACAATTTCATCCTCAGTTTTCGAAAATACTTTGAGGAAGACAGTCGTAACCCACAATATTTTCATTCTGTACGTGGCGTCGGCTATAAGTATTCTGAATGATACCTCTGGCTTGTTAAAACTTGCCCTTTACTAATTAGGAACACGTAAATCGCAGAAATATTGCCAAATTTGGTCGCAACACCCCGACCATGGCAAAACAGCTTCGAGACGATCTGCCCCAGCTAATAGACGCAGGAATTATTACCCCCGAGATTGCACAGCGCATTGATGGCTGGTATGCGCAACAAACCAAACCCCAGACGAATTGGTTGGCCATCACTCTTGGCGTGTTTGCAACATTCCTCGTTTCTCTAGGCATCATACTCGTCATCGCCCATAACTGGGATGAACTACCGAAAACAGCAAAAATCATTATCGCTTTCTTACCACTTGTAATCGGTCAGCTGCTCTGCATCTATATATTGTTGAAGAAAAGAGAAAACAGGCTTTTATCGGAGTGCGCTGCGATATTTTTATACTTCGCCATTCCGGCTTGCGTTGCGCTGATCAGCCAGATCTACCATATAGGCGGATCAACTGAGTCTTTCCTTCTCACCTGGATTTTACTTGGCTTTGCACTGATCTACATCATGCGATCATCAGTCGTCTCATTACTTCATATTGCAATCATAACATGGTACGGGATACTAGCCGACTACAGTTCTTTTGGTAGCGGTTCAACAACTTATTCGCACCTATACATTTTGCTTCTACTTATTCCAATACCGCATTATTATCTATTATGGAAGAAAAAAGGAAATGCTGTTATGTTCCACATGCACAACTGGGCAATTACCATTTCCGTTGTTATAATGCTTGGTTCATTTGCATCCGAAGATTTTCCTTTCTATCAATGGATCATGCAAGCATACCTCTCACTATTTTGCATCTTGTACATCATTGGAAAAGTATCGAGGCTGGCAGACAAGCCAATTATGGCGAATCCATTTCTGCTTATCGGAACAATGGGCATTTTCACCATTTTTGCTATTGTCTCTTTTGAAGATCCGTGGCATTTCGATAGCTACGTTGATGGGTCGACAAAAGTGGCGGGATTTTTCAGCTGGTATTCCTCATGGGTTATTGTTGCATTATTGCTGATCAACCTGTGTTTGTTTTTCCTTCCATCAGCCAGAAAAATAAGAATCGATTTTAACCCTCTTCCTTTCTCGGCATTTCTCCTTGCAATTCTGCTCGTCTTGGGTGTCACCCCTCCGATTGGCCAGTTCGTTGCCAATGTCTGGATATTGTTACTGGGGCTGTACTATGTTCGACGTGGAGCGAATGAAGATCATTTAGGAATTCTGAATTTAGGGTTGGTTGTCCTGGTCGCATTAGCATTGCTTCGATTCTTTGACGACAGCATTCCATTTATTTGGAGAGGTCTATTCTTCCTTGCAACTGGTGGACTTCTCTTCTTTACTAACTACTGGATGCTGCGCCGTCGGAAAAAGCTCACTAAAAATGTACAGTCATGAAATTTTATTTTTTAGGCGCCTTCGTTCTTGTCGCCATCATGCAATGGTTTATTCCACTACAAATGATTTCGTCACGCGAAACAATATTGGAAGAAGGGAAAGCATTCAAATTCCTGACTGCGCCGGTAGATCCTGCCGATCCTTTTCGCGGTAGATATGTTGCCCTGAATTTTGCAATCAGCGAGTATAACGTAAAAGAAACAGGTGAGTTAAAGAGGGGTCCGGTTTACGCATCGCTTACAACGGATGATTCGGGCTATGCAAAGATCAAATCATTGTCAACCAAACCACCATCAGGAACTACTGATTATTTCAGCGCTGATATCAACTATATCCGTACAGATTCGATCAATACCGTTTTCCTGACTTTACCTTTCGATCAATATTTTATGGATGAAGTAAAAGCAACTGCCGCAGAAAATGTTTACCGCGAATCTTCTCAAGTATTGAATAACAGAACCTATGCCCTTGTGAAAATACTAAACGGTGAAGCCGTTATACAAGATGTATTGATCAACGATACCTCGATTCATTACTTCGTAAAAAAGGCAATTCTTAATCCTAAGAACTAATACTTTCAATCACCGCTTCCGCACGGGCGAATGTAAGCCAGCCATCCTGTTGTTTCAGATCAGGGACATATAACGCCCATTCACATTCATTTAAAACAAGTAGCAAATCGCTTATCGTTGCAGAAGACACACCCTTGGTTTCAAGCAACGTTGCTACATTTCGTTTATTCAACCTCGATGGTAATACGTCAACCGTGTCTGCAACTACCAACCAGATCGCTTGTTGTACTTCCTGGTAAAACTTAACGGTGTCACCCTGCTCCAATTCACGACGAGCATTTTCCAATCGGTTTGGCTTTGTCACGGGCAATTGAACGTTTTGAACAATGGCAGATTTCTTAACGCGACTCTCTTTTCTTGCGCGCATCACCTGGATTATCACCCACGCGACGATCAACACAACCACGGCCGCAAACCAATATAATTGCAACGGAACTTTTCCCCTTACAAAAGCCAACGGCTGATTATTTTCCTCTATCGGTTTCCTTCCAACTGCTGGCTTGATAGTTAAAACGATACTGTCACTTTCACTTTTTTCATACCCGCGTGTTGTGGGATTGAAATAATAATAATCTGTAGCAGGAATGATGTACTGACCAGCTTCAGGAGCAGTGAAACTATATTCAAAGATTTTATGGCCTTTTAATGGAAAGGAATATTTGTCAAATTCTTCTTTAACGATTGGTTCAGCCGTATCCACTCCGGATGGCCAATTAATTATCGGGGGTACAAGTAATGGAATGTTGCCAGCGCCATCCAGTATCACTTGTATCTTAACAAGATCGCCGGTATGCAATTCTGTTTTAGGAATGGTAATGTTTAAATTGAATTGACCAACTGCGCCTGTAAAAGCGGCTGGTTGATTTTCAACAGGCAGCGGTTTTACTTCGATCGCAAGTGGATTACTGGTGAGCGTAACCGGATGATCATAGCCCGTTCTCTGGCGATTCGCAAGTAAATCATCGAAGCGATTTGAACTTCGCGTCTCCGTAACTTTCACGAAATGAATAAGGCTTGAGATCTGCGCAACATCCAGGTCAATCCTACCAGCCTGCAATGGAAAACCCTGTACTTTACGAATAAGGTTTACGTAGTACGGAACCCCATTCAATTTCTCAATTTCTGGTCTTGAATCATAACTGTCTACCATCTCAACAACGCTTAAGCCAGTCAGTGATGGCCGCTTCAGGATTTGAGCGGTGTTGTTAAGACGCGAATAGAGTTTATACGTCAGCATCACATCTTCGCCTTCATAACAACTCGTTTTGCTTGCCGATGCCCTTACAAAAAGATTTTCGTTGATTTTTTTTTCGATGTTCTCTGACGGACGCAATTCCGAAAGTCGTTCTACCGGAACTTCTTCTTCAAATCTTTCTACGATTGACTGGCTGCCATAGATACGTGGAAGAATTCTGATTCGAAGTGAATTCGATCTCATTTTTTTCCCATCGATTATTGCTGACGCACCTGCGATTGTGAACTTCCCGGTTTTTTTTGCTGATAATACAACGATCCTTGAATAAACATCAATCATTTTTAATCCGGGCGAAGTAAACGAAGTGCTCTTACTTTCAAACGATTCAAGGATGTTGAAATTTGCAAAATCAGGCATTGAAAATGACTGCACATCACTACTTCCTTCGGAAACATACTGCACCTGGAACGGTTGGCCAACACTTACCTGCTGCTCAGTAACAAGCGTATAAAATTTTACTTGCGCCTTTAGCGCAAAGGAAAATACCATAAGTACCAACAGTGTAATAAATCGCCTGATTTGCATGTGATTTAACCGTGACAAAGGAATCAAATTTAATCCTTTGATCCTACCCTTATGCGTTAAAAAAAATTACAAAAAGGACAAATGGTAGCGAATCTTACCCTCATTTTTTATCGAGGTTAGAGATCGCCCAACTGTGGGCGAACGATAATTTGTTCAACGCACGCTTGCGGTGAAAGCTGTGCAGCGGCAAAAACCATTGTCGAAATATCATCTGCCTCCATGATTCTTTCTGGTGAGATGCCTGATGATTTCCACGAATCCGTATAAGCCGCTCCCGGCAATACCGCGGTAACTTTAATGCCAGACCCTTTCAATTCTTCCCGCAGATTCATTGTTAAACCCAACAATGCAAACTTGCTGATGCTGTACGCTCCCCCATTTTCGTATGCCTTAAGTGAAGCAATCGAGCACATGTTAAAGATATGTCCCGCATTTCTGTTCTTCATTGCAGGAAGCAGCGAACGCGTTAAGTGATAAGCACTAAACAAGTTTACATTCATCATTTGTTCCAGGGCTCCATCCGCTTCGTTTGAAACATTTCCCGGGACAAAACTGCCCGCGTTATTGATCAGTACATCAATAGCAACGGACTTTTTGTTTAGCCAATCACTAAATTTTGCTGTACCCTCTTTTGTTGAGAGATCGGCAGCTTGCCAGTGAATTTTAATATTCGGGTATTTTTTGATGAGGCCAGTTGCTGCTTCTTTCAACCCTTGTTCATTTCTCGCGCTTAAATATAAATCGTAGCCATTTGCTGCAAATTTTTCAGCGATGGCATGTCCAAGTCCGCGGGAAGCGCCAGTAACGATAACATTCATAAAATAGATTTAAACGTACCCTTCAAAGCTACGGTCATGCGGGCACTTTGTGTGCTGCGACGCTGAATATATTGACCGGCCGAAAAACCTTTCCGTTGTAAATTGCATACATGAAGTATAAGCACCTGTTTTTCGATCTTGATCATACATTGTGGGATTTTGAAGCAAACAGCCGATTGACACTAAATGAAATGCACGAAACGATGAACCTGGGATCGCTGGGCGTGAACGACTTCGATCACTTTCATAAAAGTTACCTCTTACATAACGACAAATTATGGGATCGATACAGAAAGGGATTTATTAAAGTAGATGAACTGCGATGGAAGCGTTTTTGGCTTACGTTACTTGAATTTAAAATCGGTAATGAAACACTGGCGCGAGAGATGGCCGTTAAATTTCTTGATTTATTGCCGACACGAACGCTCTTATTTCCTAATACGACTGAAGTGCTCGATTGGCTCGTCGAAAAAGGTTATGATCTGCATTTAATAACAAATGGGTTTGAAAAAACACAGCACAGCAAACTGCGTCATGCTGGTATCGATAAATATTTTGTTGAAGTTATAACGAGCGAAGGAAGCAACAGTTTAAAACCGCACAAGGAGATCTTTGATTATGCAATACAAAAAGCAAAAGCAGACCCGTTACGTAGCATAATGATTGGAGATGATCCGGAAGTAGATATCAAAGGAGCAATGAACTCTGGTATCGATGCCATCTTTGTAAATTACCTGGGCAAAAAAATCGACTTCAAACCAACTTTTACGATTACAGCGCTCAATGAGCTCAAAGAAATACTCTAGGCTTTTTTGAATTCTGCCAGCACCGTAACACCACCTTTAACTACCTGGTTGAGCTGAACACTAATTGTGGTATCGATCGGAAGTAATACATCGACCCGGCTGCCAAATTTGATAAAGCCATACTCTGCACTTTGCTCAACGCGTTGGCCAACACTCAGGTAATTAATGATCCTTTTGGCAACAGCCCCTGCTATTTGTTTTACCAATACTTCGGCCCTGGGATGTTTGATAACAACGGAATGACGTTCATTTTCTGTAGAGGATTTTGGATCCCAGGCAACAAGATATTTTCCTTTGTGATATTTATTATAGATCACTTCCCCGGCTATTGGGTTGCGGTTTTGATGGACGTTTGCAGGGCTCATGAAAATAGAAACCTGTATTCTGCGATCATTGAAAAACTCAACGTCGGTTATTTCTTCTATCACAACCACTTTTCCGTCGGCCGGACAAATAACCAGATTCTCTCCTTTTGTTAGTTGCCGCGCAGGAACACGAAAAAAAGAAATTATAAAGAGGAGCAATCCAAGTGTGGCAATAAAAATCAACCAGCTGAGCCAGGGCCAATGAAAGCTGATAAAGTAAAACGAAAGCAAGTTGATTGCTGCAAAGATTATAGCTGCAATTACGATGCTCTTGAAACCTTCCTTATGAATTGTCATCTAAACCTGGTTGAAATGCAAATGTAATGAATACTAAATGTCAATTGACTTACATGAAAAGGTATACATAAAGTGCAACAAACGGTGTTGCGACGAGTAGGGAATCGAAGCGATCAAGAAATCCACCGTGACCTGGCATAAAGCTACCGCTATCTTTTACTCCTGCCAATCGTTTCAATTTCGATTCGAATAAATCTCCGATCGTTCCGGCAATCGCAGCAATTGCAGCAATGATAGCGCAATGCTTCCAATCCATATCAAGAGCGGCCGTTGTAATTGCTACAACCACAACTGCAAGAATGGCCCCACCCGCAGTGCCCTCCCAGGTTTTTTTGGGTGAGATAGATGATAACGGGGTTCGTCCAATCAGTGAACCCACAACATATGCCATTGTATCATTGATCCAGATCGAGAAAATCAAAACGCACGGCAATACAAATGCAAAAAAATCATTGTAGCTATTAT
>JACMLR010000037.1 GCA_014379515.1 Chitinophagaceae bacterium | reverse complement strand
CTGTATTCACCGAATGTCAAACGAGTAAGTCCTTTTCCGTTCAAACCTGTTTTATAAAAGTCGAAACGCCCGGAATTTTCCTTTCTCGCGCGGAAATAAATGGTCTTGTTTTTTTCATCAACGCGCACGACGGAAGTTCCCCAGAAATTTCCAACTGTTATTTGATTCAGCTGTTTGCCCGTGGCATCATGGAGATAAAGATTTTCCCAACCATCCTTATCGCTTTTTAAAATAAATGTTTTGCCATCCTGCAGGAATTGAATGCGGCTTCCTTCGTCAAGATCGATCCAGGTTTTTTGCGTTTCATTGTACACAACCGACTTCGCACCGTTGGCAAGGTCAGTATTATAAATGGTGAGTGTATCCTGCCCGCGATTCATCCATTGGATCCACAGTTGACCCGAAGGAGCCCAGATTGGTGCGCCAAAATATTGATCCTGTTTTGGATTGAAATCCGCCCAAACGGTAGATGCAGGATTATCGGTAGTAACAATGCCAATTTTCACTTCAGGGTTTTTGTCACCTGCTTTTGGATAGCGTTCATTCTCGAGTCGGCCATGTTGTCCGTCTGCCCAATAAATTGGAAAGACAGGAACCTGCGCATCATCAAATCGCATGTAGCAAATATGTTTGCTGTCAGGGCTCCACCAGAAAGCTTTGTAACGGCTGCCACGTCCGAGGATCTCTTCAAAATATACCCAGGATGCATAACCATTCAGAATTGTTTCTGAACCGTCTTTGGTAATCTGCGTTTCTTTCTTCGTACTTACTTCCGCGATGTAAAGATTATTGTCGGGCTTTGTGTATGCCGCCCATTTACCATCAGGAGAAATCGTGGTATTTCTCGCGTCCTTGATACCTAATGAAGGAGCGGGTTGACGACCCCCTTCCGGAGCAGGAGTAGTTGCTGTATATGCCTTAGCCGTTCCGGTTTTTACGTCGACACTGTATGTTGCCGCTTTTCCATCTTCTCTTCTTGATTCGATATAATGCTCATCATCTACCCAACCGGTAATCGCCGGCATTGGCTTAGACACGTTCATTGGCGCGCCCTTGAACAACTGATCGTAACTGAAATTTTTCTTTTGTGACTGCGCTGACACAAATAATACAAATAGGTGCAAGCATGCACAAAGAAGGATTTTTCTCATGTTCGGCAAAATTGAGCGTTGAATGTACGAAAGCGAGGTTGATTTTATATTACCGCAAGTCAAATGCTTAGCTGATTTCCTGCATATCAACCAGTTTTTTGTAGAAACTGTTTAGAAGGATAAGTTCTGCATGGGTGCCACGTTCTATAATTCGTCCTTTTTGCAAAACGATGATTTCATCGGCGTGACGAATCGTGCTCAGCCGATGCGCGATGACAATACTCGTTCTGTTTTGCATCATCTTGCTGATGGCATCCTGTACAAGGCGCTCGCTTTCGGTATCGAGGGACGAGGTCGCCTCATCCAAAATTAAAATAGGTGGATTTTTGAGTACGGCCCTTGCAATGGTAACGCGCTGACGTTCGCCACCACTTAATTTGGTACCACGGTCACCTATGTTCGTTTGATAACCTTCTTCTTTGTTCATGATAAAATCATGCGCATTTGCGATTGTTGCGGCATCTTCTATTTCAGCAATGTTGGCGGTGTTGTCGCCCAGCGAAATGTTTGAAGCAATTGTATCATTGAACAGCACCGGTTCCTGGGTTACAATTCCCATGTGATGACGAAGACTGCCAAGCGAGTATTCTTTGATATTGACGCCATCGATTAACAATTCGCCTGTGGTTACATCATGAAAACGCGGGATCAAATCAGCAAGCGTCGATTTGCCGGCACCAGAAGAGCCAACAAGTGCAATCGTTTTACCTTTCTCAACCACCAGGTTAATATTATCAAGAATTACTACATCTTCATAAGAGAAAGACACGTTTCTGAATTCAATTTTATCGTTGAAAGAAGAAAGTGTTTTTGCATCTGGCAACTCCTGCACAGTGATTGGTGCTTTAAGAACTTCTTCGATCCGTTCGATCGCAGCACTTCCACGTTGTGTATTGTAAAAAGCTGTAGATAATGATTTGGCAGGATTGATGATCTGTGAAAAAACAAGGATATACGTAATGAACGTGTTTGCAGTTAATTCAAGTTGATTGGGATCGGACAAAACCCTGGATCCTCCATAATAAAGAATGATGCATAACACAATAACGCCAAGTACTTCAGACATTGGGGAAGCCATATCTCTTCTGAACGCAATTCTGTTGCGAAGACTATTCAACCAATTATTTGAAGAATAAAATTTGTCGCCAATCATTCGTTCCGCATTAAATGCCTTTATCACTCGAAGTCCACCGAGAGTTTCATCAACAATAGACATCAATGTGCCCAGTTCTTGTTGCGCTGTACCAGAATCTTTCCGAAGCGATTTACTAAGACGACCGATAATAAAACCGGCAATGGGTAATAGTATGAGAACAACTAATGTCAGTGACGGGCTCAGGAAAATCAACGTTCCGAGAAAAACGAGGATGCTGATCGGTTCGCGTATCAATCCTTCGAGCGTGCCGATGATGCTCCATTCGATCTCGTTCATATCGTTACTCATCCGGCTAATGATATCGCCCTTGCGTTTTTCAGTAAAGTAACCGATCGGGAGCTGGAGGATCTTACCATAAAGACCCGCACGCAAATTGGTCATCACATGATTGCGTATCGGCGCCATCACGCGATACGATAAATAAATGAATACATTTTTAATTAAGATGGAAACAATGACGAAAATGCAAACAACAGCAAGAGCTGTTGCTTTATCATGTTCAAATATCAACCTGCTTAACTGGTATTCGAGGTATTGAGCAACAGAGGAAGCGGAGAAGCTTAACTCGGGTTCAGTTGTTGGGCGGACAAGATCATCAGCAAACAACATTTGAAGAAACGGCGCTATCCCCGCCAATGACACTAAAGAAAAGATAACAGCAAGCAATATGCAGACGAAGTACAAGACTATATTCTTCTTTTGATCTCCCAGATGCCTTAAAATCGTCGAAAAACGCTTCATGTCTAAATTTAAACGGTGCAAAGTAAGTAAATTTACCGCGACTAAACAGTTAAGGAATGGAAGAAGGAAAGCGTCAGAAACAGGTAGCAGGACTATTACAGGAAGAAATCAATTCGATTTTCCAACGGCTCGGCCTTACCATGCTTAATGGTGGTATGATTTCTATTACATCCGTAAAAATTACCCCCGATCTGCTCGAGGCAAGAATATACCTGAGTCTATTCCAGGTGAACGACCGTGATGCGACGATGAAAAAAATTGAGGAACGTGCCTGGGAGATAAAAAAAGAGTTGACAAGCAGAATCGCAAAACAACTACGACGTATGCCCGAATTGCGATTTTACCTGGATGATACACTGGACACCGTGTTTAAGATGGAAGAACTTTTCAAAAAGATCAACGAAGACAAAGAGGGCGAATAATAATTTGCGACTGATTCTCCCATCTCCCTAATACACCACAATTGAATTTTCTTTTTGCCTGGCGCTATTTCAAAGCTAAAAAAACAACGAACGCAATTAATATTATTGCCTGGATAAGTGTTGTTGCGATCACCCTGATCACAGCTGCATTTGTGGTGTTGCTCAGTGTTTTCAATGGCTTTGAAGGGTTAGTAAAATCGTTGTACTCTTCGTTTTACTCAGACATTCGTATTTCATCGGACACTTCGAAAGTGATGATCGTAACAGCTGAGCAATTAAAAAAAATCTCTGCATTAAAAGACATTAAAGCTTTCTCAAAAGTTGCCGAAGAAAAAGCCCTGCTTCAGAATGGCGATTTGCAAACAATTGTTTTTTTAAAGGGAGTAGATGAACAGTACGAACAAGTGTCGGGGGTACCACAGAAAATAATACGTGGCAAATTCGAGCTGGGTAATGAAGATAAACCTTCCATTGTTCTTGGTGGGGGAATCGAACACGCTGTTGCGGTAGACGTTGAAAAAAGCATCTACCCAATGACGGTATATCTGTTTCGGCGTGGAGTTGGAGTGAACGTCATTGATCCCTATCAATCATTTGCGGCGGACAACATAACAGGTGCCGGTACTTTTTTTATTCAACAGGATATCGATAGCAAGTATGCGCTTACCAATATCGATTTCATGAAGCGCATGCTTCAATTAAAGGAAGATGAGTACGGTAGTATCGATATTGCCTTAAACGATCCGGAACTGGCAGATGATGTAAAAAACCAATTGAAATCGATCTTCCCATCTCATTATAAAATAGAGTCGAGGTATCAACAGAATCAAAGTCTTTACTCGGTAATGGCTCTTGAAAAATGGGCGATTTATGGAATTTTGACGTTGATGCTTATCGTTGCTGCTTTCACGATGGTGGGCGCACTTACGATGTTGGTTCTTGAAAAAGAAAAAGATATTCAGGTACTCAAAGCTATTGGCGCAAGTAACCGGCTTGTGCAAAAGATATTTCTCAGCGAGGGAGTATTGCTGGGCGGCATCGGAGTGGTTAGCGGATTAATCCTCGGCTTGCTTTTGTGCTGGCTTCAAACGTCTTTTCGGCTTGTCGCCATCCAGGGAGGCACGTTCCTGATTGATTATTATCCCATCTATGTTTCAGGTACAGATCTTCTTTTAGTTGCTGCAACAGTATTCATTGTTGCAATACTCGCGTCGTGGTTTCCCAGCAGGCGCGCAGCACTGCAGCAGGTAGAATTGAAGAGTTAGTTTGTTTGATTGTAATTAGTAATCGCCCAATGTTTCCGGCAATTGCGTCAATGCTTTTTGAAGTTGATCATCATTTGGTGCGATACCATGCCACTCATGCCCGGTTTCCATGAAGTCGATTCCTTTGCCCATTGTAGTGCGCATCAAAATCACAATTGGTTTACCTTTTCCTGTGAGTCCTTTTGCTTTTTCGAGTGCGGCAACGACTTCATCAACATCATTACCTTTTTCAAGGTGTACCACTTCCCAGCCAAATGCAGCGAATTTCGGAGCAAGGTCTCCAAGGTCAAGGACGCGTTTAAGTGGACCATCGATCTGCTGGCCGTTCCAATCGATTGTTGCAATAAGGTTGTCAACTTTATTATGTGCAGCAAACATCACTGCTTCCCAAATTTGACCCTCCTGCAATTCTCCATCGCCATGCAAAGAAAAAACAGTTGTAGTTTCTTTATTTAGTTTTTTGCTGAGGGCTGCGCCGATAGCAACACTTAAGCCCTGACCTAATGAACCGGAAGCAATTCGCACACCGGGAAGGTGTTCATGAGTTGCAGGATGACCCTGAAGGCGGCTATCAAGTTTGCGGAATGTAGCAAGCTCTTTCACATCGAAATATCCTGAGCGGGCAAGTGTTGAATAAAAGATGGGTGAAATATGTCCATTTGAAAGAAAAAACACATCCTCGCCCGTAGCATCCATATTAAATTGCGGGTTGTGGTTCAAGATCTTGAAATAGAGAGCGGTAAAATATTCAGTGCATCCCAGTGATCCACCTGGGTGACCGCTTTGTGATCCATGAACCATGCGGACGATGTCGCGACGCAATTGTGTTGCTATATCTTTTAACGGAGCCATACTCATTATACTTATTAAAATGTGGCGCAAAACTAAAGGAAATCGACAAGAGCTATGAATCCGTCCCGATCTTTTTGTTGGGCGTTTGCTTCCACGCGATTTGTTTGGCAATAAAACAGGTCCAATTGTTGTTATTCGGGTTACATCCTTTATTTTGCAGCCGGTTAAGTTCATGCCCAACCGGCCAGATTAGATGCACGTAGATTATTACAGACATACAAAACTTGGCTGATGTTAAATGTATTCGATGTTTTACTTTCTGTAGCCATTTCCTTTACGATCACCTTTTTAGCGATTCCTGTTATAATCACTGTAGCAGAGCGTAAAAAATTGTTCGATATTCCGGATGAGCGCAAGGTTCACCACACCCCCATTCCTTCACTTGGGGGCCTTGGCATATTCGCAGGTTTTATCATTGCCTGCCTTTTGGCAGTTCAGTTTCAAACAGCGTCTGAGTTTCAATACTTTCTGGCGGCTTCCATCGTGATATTTTTCCTTGGATTGAAGGACGATATCCTCGTCATTTCACCGGTAAAAAAATTCATTGGGCAGGTTCTCGCAGCCTTTTTGATTATCTACAAGGGGGGTATTCAGATAAAGAGTATGCACGGTTTCCTCGGAATTTACGAGCTCCCCGAGATGTTTAGTCTCTTACTTACCTACTTTACGGTAATAGTGATCATCAATTCCTTCAATCTAATCGATGGGATTGATGGGCTCGCCGGTAGCCTCGGACTAATGGCGACGATTGTCTTCGGCGTGTACTTTCTCCAGGCACCAAATATGGTCGCTTATTCAGTATTGTCGTTTTCTCTCGCGGGAAGTCTTGTAGCGTTTCTCATCTTTAATTTCCAACCCGCCAAGGTCTTTATGGGCGATACCGGGTCGATGTTAATCGGCCTCGTCAACTCGATCCTGGTTGTGAAATTTATCAACGTTGCCGATGTGGCCGATGTTAATTTCCCGATTCTTGCTGCTCCTGCTATCGGCTTCGCGATATTGATGATTCCCTTGCTGGATACCCTGCGTGTTTTTGCCATTCGAATGATCCATCGCCGATCGCCGTTCAGCCCCGATAGAAATCATATTCACCACCTCCTGCTGAATAAAGGATTGTCGCATCGGAATATCACACTTACACTGGTTTCAGTAAACATATTATTTGTTGTCGCTGCATTCCTAACGCGTGATTTTGGTTGTACCTGGATCATTCTAACCATAATTGCAATATTTTTTAGTGGCATTGCAGCATTGTATTATACACGGCCTGAGCCGAGAATGTTTGTCGCAAAATCACTAAAAAATGAAGTGAACTCATCTCGGGTGGTACCGCTAACAAAGGATACAATCCTTGAACAAAAAAACTAAGCGGAGGTGTTCATTGAAACAACAAAATTCTTTGAACCGGGTTTTGCCCGGTTTTTCTATTTAATTAGGTTTGTGGCCGTTTTAAATCAATCAATATGTCAGAAGAGTTAAATAAAATCAGTTCGGTGTCCCTTGATTCAATGGAAAAAGCGTTGGGCCACCTTGAAACGGAATTGGTAAAAATTCGTGCGGGCAAAGCGACACCAGGCATCGTTGATGGTATCATGGTCGACTACTACGGCTCAGCAACAGCTATCAGCCAGGTAGGTAATATTTCGGTTGCTGATGCGCGAACACTAACCATTCAACCATGGGAAAAAAACATGTTGCAACCGATTGAACGCGCAATCATCGGTGCTAATATCGGGGTAACCCCGCAGAACGATGGTAATATCATCCGGCTCTTTATGCCGCCTCTTACAGAAGAACGTCGTAAGGAACTCGTGAAGAAAGCCCAGGGAGAAGGAGAACACTCAAAAGTTGCCATTCGAAATATCCGAAGAGATGCAATGGAACAAGTAAAAAAATTGCAAAAGAACGGGCTTAGTGAAGACATCTGTAAAGATGCAGAAGATGGTATCCAGCAAACAACCGATCGATTTATAACTTTGGTCGATAAGCACCTTGCTGCAAAGGAAAAAGAAATTATGACAGTGTAAGTTTTAAGATCCCTGCCCGACAGCGGGGATTATTTATTTGCAAGATAAACGCCGCCCAGGATGATGGTTAGTCCGACCACCTGCAACGCATTAATCGTTTCTCCATCCAGGATCCCCCAGCCGAGTGCTATGAAAGGAATACCGTATGTAACCATGGATGCGAAGATGGTTCCAGCTTTTTTCAACAGGACATAAAAAAGAATGGAGGCAACTGCTGTTCCAAATACACCAAGTACAACGGATGACAGTGTAGAATAAACGTAGTCCGACTGCGTCAACGGAAGATCAAAATAACCAGTGATCAGTAAGATAATTAGTGATGGAATTGCAAGTGCACCAAAACTGATTGCAGCAATGTTAACTGAACCAATATCTTTCAAATATTTGCCGACAAGGTTAACATTGCATGCATACGAGATTGTTGCAACCAGTATAAGCCCGGCGTAGCTGAGGTATTGAAGATTTAAATCATCGTTCGCGAGAAACAATAAGAGCATACCGGAAAAGGCAATCGCAACGCCAAAGATCTTTCGTTTTATGATTTTGCTTTGAAAAAATGCAACTCCTATTACGATGGTGAACACGGGCGTAAGCGCATTAAGAAATCCCGCAAGTGAACTGTCGATTTTTGTTTCCGCAAGGCAAAAAAGAAAGGCGGGAATAAAGGCGCCCAGCAATCCTGATAATACAACCAACCATCGTTTTGAAGCAGGGATAAGCCTGAACTTGCGAATAGCAATTGGCAATAATACCAGTCCGCCACTTAACACGCGTAGTGCAGCAACATGAAACGCGCTCAATGTCGGCTGACCGTTCGCCGCATACATTCCTTTCTTCATCAAAATAAATGAACTGCCCCAGATGATTGAAATCAAAATAAACAGGCCCCAATGCAAAAGTTTGTTGTCTTGTCTTGTCATTTGTCGCCATGCAAGTTGATCAAAAATCCAATAACTTTAAAACAAAACGAGTTCAATGGCAAAAATTAAACTGAAAGATATCAGTACAAGGGCACCGAAGGAATTCAACAAAGAAGAAACAAAGGCTAAAACGCAAAAAATTCTCGAAGAACTGTGCGACCTGCAAAATCTTTTATATGCGGAAGGCAAACATTCCCTACTCATCGTGATACAGGGAATGGATGCAAGCGGTAAAGACGGTGCGATAAAAGATGTTTTTACGTCAATGAACCCGATGGGAGTTGATGTCAAATCATTTAAAGGGCCTACGGCCGAAGAATTAGGCCATGATTTTTTATGGAGAATTCATTTGGCAGCTCCAATCAAAGGAATGATCAGAATTTTTAATCGCTCGCACTACGAAGATATTTTAATAACAAGAGTTCATAAGTTGTGTGATGACGAAACTGCAAAAGAACGGATGAAGGCTATCAACGATTTTGAGCAACTGTTATCAAAACATAACAACACACAGATACTTAAATTCTATCTCCACATTTCACCGGAAGAGCAGCAGGTGCGCCTTGAAGAACGAATTCATAATCCCGCCAAACAATGGAAGTATAACGAAAATGATTTTAAAGAGGCAAAGTTGTGGAACGAGTATATGAAGGCGTACGAAGATTGTTTTG
>JACMLR010000411.1 GCA_014379515.1 Chitinophagaceae bacterium | reverse complement strand
TCGGCGGCAGCCGTGTGAGCAGCTGTGCAAAAACGACATTCATTTCCGTGAGAGACCACGGTTGCGATCAATTCGCGCTCTCCCGTTGTTAGTGTAGAGGGGCCACGAAGCAAAATCTGCGTAAGCTCACGGATTGGCTGAGCTGTGTCCTTCCTGTATTCAAGTAAGCCGGTAATGCCGGGCAGATGATCTTCAACTGGAATGTACGGCATGTTGAATGTGATTTTGGTGAAGGTGTTTATTCAAGTCAAATCTAAATCTTTTACAGTCAAAAAGACATACTTGTATGGACCAGATTAATAGCAATTGTGTCCATAAAATTCTGATCTTCGCACAATGAGATACCGGTTTGTTGTAATTTTTTGCTGGCTTTTGTTGCTCGCATGCGATGGCAAAAAAGAAGTTCAGTGTGCTTTTATCCCCGAAACTTCATCTATCAAAATCGACGTTTCTTTAACGTCACTCGAAGATTCCTTGCTGTCCATTAGCAGCAAAAAGGAATTGGTGGGCTTTTTCAACAGGCATCAGGTGCTGCGCGAGGTGTTCTTCAACCGCGCGGCTTACCCAAATGATTCGGTTTTTATCAACGCTCTTTACGAAAAATTTACCAACCCGCACCTTGATACCTTACTAATGGAGACTCATCGTGTTTTCGGAAACGGATCTGAATTAAGGTCTGAATTCGAAAAGGCATTCGTAAACATGAAATATTATTATCCCCAGATTGGGACCCGTAAAATCCAAACAATCATCACAGGCCTTGAGGGAGGAAGCGATCTGTTCGTCAGCGATTCACTTGTCATTGTTGGCCTTGATTATTTTTTAGGAGATAACGCCAAATACCGACCTAACGAAATGCCGCAATACATGCTAAGGAGATACACGAAAGATTTCATCGTGCCGTCGGTAGTGTTGCTTACCGGAATTGACAGCCGTATTAATAAGATTAACACTGAAGACCGTACTGTACTGGCGGATATGATTGCCTATGGGAAAGCATACTACTTTACCAAGCAGATGATCCCTTGCATGCCTGATAGTGTACTTATTGGTTACACCAAAAAAGAAATGGAAGGCTGTTACAAGTTTGAGAGTCTGATATGGTCGAGGTTCGTAGAAGACGAGGTCTTGTTTGCCACAAGCCATATTGTAAAGCAAAAATATATTGCCGAACGACCGAAGACAATAGAAGTTGGCGAAGAATGTCCGGGAAGAATTGGAACATGGGTTGGTTGGCAGATCGTAAAGAAGTACATGGAGACACATCCCGACGCAACGCTGCAACAACTCATGAATATGCAAAACGCGTCACAGCTTTTTAAGGAGTCAGGCTATAAACCTCAAATAGTAAAAGTGCCTGGAAAAGAAAAAACTTAAACTAGAAGCATGAACGCATCCATCTTTTCCCGACTCTCGATCATGATGCTATTCCAGTACTTTATCTGGGGAGCATGGTATGTAACGATGGGCACCTACATGTCTGCATTTCTGAATGCTAGCGGTGTGCAAATTGGAGCTGCGTATAGTGCGCTCGCCATTGCAACAATGATCTCTCCTTTTTTTATCGGATTGGTGGCAGATCGCTTTTTCGCTGCACAGCGGATCATGGGAGTTCTGCACCTGGCCGGCGGTGTGCTGCTATACCTTGCAACTACTATTTCTGACAATACTGCTTTCTATTGGGTAATTCTTTTCTACTCGCTTCTTTACATGCCAACCATCGCGTTGAGCAACAGTATTGCTTTCCACCAAATGACTGATCCGGGAAAACAGTTTCCATGGATTCGTGTTTTTGGAACCGTTGGCTGGATCCTTGCTGGCTTAATGATCGGATTTTTATCCATTGAAAAAACATCTTCTACATTTTATATGGCCGCAACTGCTTCTGCTGC
The DNA here is from genome assembly GCA_014379515.1 of Chitinophagaceae bacterium. GTDB lineage: Bacteria > Bacteroidota > Bacteroidia > Chitinophagales > Chitinophagaceae > Endoryza. The sequence continues at coordinate 2,677 of JACMLR010000411.1, read as the reverse complement.
ACTTGGTTTGATAAGCTTTATTCTACCCAATACTCCGCCGAAAGGCAAACAAGCAAATGCATCAGCATCCTCCGCATTGGGAACCGACGCCTTTGTACTTTTTAAAGACCGCCCCTACTTGATCTTTTTCATCGCGGCGATTCTGGTGTGCATTCCGCTTTCATTCTATTACGGTTTCGCCAATGTCTTTCTCAATGAATTGGGAATGGAAAATGCGGCAAGCAAAATGATCCTGGGCCAGGTTTCTGAGGCAATCTTCATCCTTGCCATTCCTTTTTTATTCAACAGCATTGGCGTGAAGAAGATGCTGTTGCTAGGAATGGCTGCTTGGATATTGCGATATGTCTGCTTCGCTTTTGGTGATCTTGGTGCAAATACATGGATGCTCTATGGGGGTATTCTTCTTCACGGAATATGCTACGATTTCTTTTTTGTGACAGGTTACATGTATACGGAAAAGAAAGCCGGTGAAAAAATCAAGAACGCAGCGCAAGGATTATTTACGTTCGCCACTTATGGAGTGGGAATGCTGATCGGAACCTGGTTCTCTGGTTTTACGACAGATTATTATTCTACAGGTAATGTTCATCAGTGGCAGCAGATCTGGTCAGTGCCGGCATATATCGCAGTTGCTGTTCTGATTTATTTTGTTTTGTTTTTTAAAGAGAGAAATAAGTCAACAGTTAACAGTTAATCGCTAATTGGTCGGTATTAAATGAATAGTATATTTAATCACTCAACATTCTTGATTCGAAGCGCACTATTAACAGTTAATTATTAACACTCAACCATTCCCATGAACATAAGCATGCTCGGTTCCGGTTTCATCGGACGTTTTTACGCAGATTCACTTCAAGGTTACAGAAGTAAAGATAAAATCGTAAGCATTTACTCCCGGAGGGAAGAGAGCGCTAAGAAATTTGCAACCGACTATAAGGTCGCCCATTTTACAACAACATTGGAAGAAGCGATCAATCGTCCTGAAGTGGATGTTGTTTGCATCTCGCTCCCCAATAATCTTCATGAAGAAGCGGTCATGCTTTGCTGCAAGCATAAGAAAGCAGTAATGTGTACCAAACCGCTTGGGAGAAATGCGGAAGAAGCGCAACGAATGCTATTGGCCGTGGAGCAAGCAAAAATCTTCAACGGCTATCTTGAAGATCTGGTCTACACTCCAAAGTTTATCAAGGCTTACGAGAGCGTTAAGAATGGCGCGCTTGGAAGAATCCTGTGGGCAAAGTCGCGCGAAACGCATCCTGGCCCTCATAGTGATTGGTTTTGGGATATTGAGCAGGCAGGTGGTGGTTGTATCCTCGATCTTGGTTGTCATTGTGTTGAAATAACTCGAAGCTATATTGGGAAAGATATTAAACCAATAGAGGTAATGTGCTGGGCTGATACCCAGGTGAAGCCGATCGACGCTGAAGATCACGCCATCGGTTTGGTGAAATATGAAAATGGTGCGATCGGACAATTCGAAGTTAGCTGGACTTTTCGTGGCGGACTTGACCTCCGCGACGAGGTAATGGGAAGCGAGGGAACGATCTGGATCAATAGTTTTTTGAGAACCGGTTTTGATATGTTCACCACGGGTAAAGGTGGCGACTACATTGCCGAAAAAGCAGAAAGCAATACGGGATGGTTATTTCCTGTTGGCGATGAGCTGAATGAACTCGGGTACAATCATATGTTCATGGATATGTTTAACGCTATTGAAGCAGGTAAGGCACCAAAAGAAACTTTTTATGATGGATATGTTGTAAACAGTGTGCTGGATGCTGCATACAGGTCTGCTAAAAGCAAATTGTGGGAACCCGTGAAACTAGATATCTGGAGAGGCAGGGAAAATGTAGGAAAGGACAGTCATTTGACCGAGTATGATGCCGAGCATTTCCTTGTAAAAGATGAAGTAACGCATTATGGTGCGAAGAAGGTAATATTAAAAAATAAAAAAACAGGGAAGATCAGCGAGAAGGTGCTGGAGTAGATTGTATCCTGTAATTTCTGATATCGGCACATGTACAAAATTGGAAAAAAATTTCAGAGTATATCGGTTGCGCAATCACGGCCTCAAATGTTGGCTCTGTAGCTTTCAAAAAGCACCAATTAGAACCATGCTATAATTATCAATCGAATCAAATTTCCTTTCCATTATATGAACAATAAATTTTTAGTAATTGCATTGTCCGCGGGTGTGCTTGCATTGGATTCGTGTAAAGATCGGGCTGAAAAAAATTACGAGGATTGGAACAATTACGGTGGCACGAAGGAAATGATCCGCTACTCCACGTTGAAAGAAGTGGATACTTCCAACGTACAACAATTGGAGATTGCATGGACATACAATACCGGCGATGCAGATACGGTGAATCATTCTCAGATACAATGCAATCCCATTATCGTTGATGGAGTATTGTATGGCACCAGCCCCCAAATGAAACTATTTGCTATCGACGCTGCGACAGGAAAACAAAAATGGGTTTTCAATCCCTTCGATTCCTTACAAGGGAGCAGGCGTTCTTTTTTTATTATGAATAATAGTCGCGGTGTTACTTACTGGACGGATGGGAAAAATGATAAAAGAATTTTCTATACAGCGGGTTCGTTCATTCTCTGTATCGATGCAGGCAACGGTAAACTTGTATCAGGTTTTGGCGATAGTGGCCGTGTAGATCTA
>JACMLR010000410.1 GCA_014379515.1 Chitinophagaceae bacterium | reverse complement strand
CGTTTCGCAGAATTCTTAAAACAAATCAATATCCCGACGAAGGTTGAGCCCTACCCTTCTATCAGCCTCGGTTCCTGTGATCTTTCTTTGTTCGAAATGCTCTGGGGCTATTCGATGTTTCCAACGGGGGGGTTCAGTACAAAACCTGTGTACATTACCAGAATCGAAGACAAAAACGGAAATGTAATTGCACGATTCGATACCGAAAGAAAAGAAGTAATCAGCCAGGCGACTGCATACACAATGAGCCGGATGATGCAGGGCGTTGTTGATTTCGGTACTGCGGCCGGACTTCGCGCAAGACTTGGCATTTCAGAAATGGGCGGCAAAACAGGAACAACAAATGATAACTCGGATGCCTGGTTTATGGGCTTCACCCCGCAATTAATGGGTGGTGTGTGGATCGGTTGCGATGATCGTTTTGTACGGCTTGAAAGTGGACTCGGTTACGGTGGCCAGGCAGCACGTCCGATCTGGGAATATTTTTTCCAAAAAGCATTTGGTGATAAAACATTAGCTCTTGATAAAACTGCAAAATTTGTTCAACCAGAAAATATGCCCCAGCAGTTCAATCCAATTCCGTTCAATCCAATTCCTCCGGGAGAAACGGATGAGCCAGGTGGTGATGTAGATGGTTATCTTGGTACGCCAGACACGCAGGATATCCCTGTTGATTCGAAGAAGCCATTGGACGAACAAAAAGTTTGGAGAGAAGCAAACGATCCAAAAAACCAGGTTCCTTCAAACGATAAAAAGAAAGACGAACCTGCAAAGGATGATAAGAAAAAGAAAGACGGTTTTTTCAAACGCGTCTTCGGTAAAAAAGAAAAAGACAATTAATCGTTGGGAAAGAGTTGAACGATTCTTTTCAATTCATTTTCATCAGCAATAACAGGATTCCCGAAGTCAAGTACTTCGGGATTTCTATGTTCGACCAAATCAGGACTGCTGATTCGTGCAGATGTATGAAATTCCCGTGCCCCGGTAGTTAACAACGATGGAATGTTAGAAGATCGAACGCCCGCGCCCGGCATGATGATGATACGTTCATCAGCTTGCGTAACGAGTTTCGTTAGGGTATCAATTGCTTCTGGTGCACCGCTTTTTTGTCCGCTCGTAAGCACACGCTCGCAACCCAATTCAATCAGCTGCTCAAGCGCTTTCCATGGATCCGGTGCCGCATCGAAAACGCGATTGGAAGTAACTCCCATTGGATAGGCGAGTTTCATTATCTCGGCAAATCGTTTCATGTCAATTTCGCCGTTCCGTAACTGAACGCCAATTGATATCCCATCACATCCAAGGTCTTTACAAACCTTGATATCCATCTTCATGATTTCAAACTCCTCTTCATCGTAAAAATAGTTGCCAGCGCGTGGGCGGATAATTGGATATAGCTGGATGTTCACTTTCTCACGTGCCAAGCGAATACATCCATAAGATGGAGTTGTTCCGCCTTCAACAGGATTATCGCAAAGCTCTGCACGGACAGCGCCAGCTCTTTCGGCAATAATACACGATTGGACATTGAACGCACAAACTTCAAGCGAATATTGGGTACTCATAATTAGTAGTCGAATTAAATTAAACTAACGGCTGGGATCAGTCGCTCTTCTCTATTACTCTTCACTGCAAAGCTGAAGCCTTTTTGTAATGCATATCCTCCGTATTCGCCCTTTTTATTGATAGCAATAAAACCGATCTGGATATTTTTTGCATTCGCCCCTTTTATTTTGAGTATCCGTTCAACAGCTTTTTTACATGCCTGTTGCGGGCTTAAACCCTGGCGCATCAATTCAACAACGGTGTGCGATCCTGCAATTCGTATCACATCCTCACCTTGCCCTGTTGCAGTCGCGGCTCCTATTTCATTGTCTACAAAAAGTCCTGCGCCAATGATGGGCGAATCGCCGAGACGACCGCGCATTTTAAAACCCATTCCACTCGTTGTACACGAACCGCTCAAATTTCCTTTCGCATCGATCGCCACCATTCCAATAGTATCATGGTTCCATTCGCCATTCTCCAACTGCATCGGGATCATCGGACCTTTTTGCTTGTTCTCGATATTGACGACCGGTTTGTATTCTGAACTTTTCAACCAGTTCTTATATGCTTTTTCTGCTTCAGCGCTTAGCTTTTCCTCTTCCAATGGAAATCCTTCCGCTACTGCGAATTGCTGCGCACCACTGCCAACAAGCATAACGTGCGGTGTTTTTTCCATAACACGACGGGCAACTGATATTGGATGTTTGATTCGTTCGAGAAATGCAACACTCCCGCAATTAAATTTATCATCCATGATACAGGCATCGAGCGTTACGAAACCTTCGCGATCCGGATTAGCTCCCAATCCAACACAACAATTTTGTGATGCTTCTGTGATACGCACACCAGCTTCAACTGCATCCAGCGCGCGACCTCCTTTGGACAAGATCTCCCATGCTCCCTTATTTGCAGCAATGCCTGCATCCCAGGTAGAAATCACGAGGGGTTTACCAATCACCGCCGGAGGAGCAACATTCTCTCCGATCGCTTTCTTTCCAAACAACACAGCAACGGAACTGAATAAAGATGTTTCAATAAACCTGCGGCGAGTTGACATAATAATAAATTAGATGATGTAGAATGATTCGAATCGAACGATCTATTCAGTAACCAGCGCATTTTTTGCTGCAATAAATTCTTCGAGATTTTTTCGCGCGGCAATCGCAACTTTGTTCTTGATATAACCACTCCATCCAAAAAGAAGACCGGGGAAACCAAGTGCCTGCCTGCTCCATTTCCATAGATCGAACTGATCGGTGTGTTCAACGATTTCACCATCGATGAGTCGCATATGCGCTTTAATCTGGTTGATGACAGGACGCTTTGTTTTTGAGAATGTATAGCGCGCTGTCCAGTTGCAGGTCGCATATTCGTCATCCAGTAACAGGATATTTGAATAGGTTAATGTAAAGTCCTTTGCGCTTTTACATAACATCTCCCACATTGATTTTGCCACATCTCCCTGCAATACACCGAATACCGGATCATTAAACATGATATCGTCGCTATAACAAGAATTCATCGTGCGATAATCAAGACGTTGAAATGCTGAATAGAAATTCTCTATCACGGCGGTGTTACGATTCATAAAATAGGCAGTTGTTATGGGATCAGAAAACGTAAATTTAATGTTCGAAATTCAATCAACATGAGAAAATTACTTTGCTGCTTCTTATTTCTAATCGTTTGCACGGTAAGTTCTGCACAAAATTCACAAGACTCAGCATGGCTTAGGTCCAATTTCACCAAAAAGGAAATGCATGTTCCAATGCGTGATGGAATCAAGCTTTTCACATCTGTTTACATGCCGAACGATGCAACAGAAAAACATCCGATATTGATGCTTCGTACGCCATACTCCTGCGCCCCTTATGGTGAAGATAAGTGGCCATCGTTCTGGAACGGGCATATCAGGTACTATCTACGCGAAGGTTATATCCTGGTGATGCAGGATGTTCGCGGACGATGGATGAGTGAAGGTATTTTCGAAGATGTTCGACCATTCAATCCGACAAAAAAAGGTACTGAAACGGATGAAGCAAGTGACACTTATGATGCAATTGAATGGCTAATAAAAAATTTACCTAATAACAATCAGCGCGTCGGCATCATGGGAATATCTTATCCCGGTTTTTATGCAACAATGGCGGCGATGAGTAAACATCCTGCATTGAAAGCAGTCAGTCCGCAAGCACCCGTGACGGATTGGTTTATGGGAGATGATTTCCATCACAATGGTGCGTTTTTCCAAATGGATGCGTTCCCATTTTATTCATCTTTCGGCAAGCCAAGACCGAACCCGACCACTATTGGCTCGCCTGGCTTTCAATTCCCGGTAAAAGACAGTTATAAGTTTTATCTCGAAACAGGGACATTGAAAAATCTTGCTGCGTTGATGGGCGACAGTATCGCGTTTTGGAAAGATCTTTACGCTCATCCGAATCTTGACGAATGGTGGAAAGCGCGTAATCCAATAAATTTCGCGAGCAATGTCGGAGATAAAACTGCGACAATGATTGTTGGTGGGCTATTCGATGCGGAAGATTGTTTCGGAGCGTGGCGAATGTATGAAGCGTTTGAGAAAAAAGGTAAGAATGATAACAAGATCGTAATGGGACCATGGTATCACGGCCAATGGTCCTCGCGGGATGGTTCGCAGTTAGGTAATATTCGCTTTGGAAGCAATACTGCAGAATGGTATCAAAACAATATTGAGCTTCCGTTTTTCAATTATCACCTAAAAGGGAAAGGCGACATTACAAAACAAGCAGAAGCAACCATTTTTTTCACAGGAGAAAATAACTGGCAACAATTCCAGCAATGGCCGCCTGCAAATAAACAAGATGTTTCGATATATCTGGCTGATGGAAATGAATTGAGCTGGACCAAGCCAAATTCCAAAGAAGCGTTTTCAGAATATATTAGTGATCCTGCGCATCCCGTGCCGTACACGGAAGACGTACATCTCGATAGAACGACAACTTATATGACGGACGATCAACGATTCGCTTCGCGACGCCCGGATGTACTGACATTCCAATCGGCAGTTCTAACAGAAGATATGTCGCTTGGCGGAACGGTGATTGCGGATTTATTGACAAGCATTTCGACGACCGATGCAGATTTTGTTGTTAAGTTGATCGATGTATTTCCTGATACGTTCAACTATGCTGGCACAACTCAATTAGCAGCAAGAACGCCAACAGGTTCCTACCCGATGAACGCTTATCAAATGCTTGTACGTGGCGAAGTGATGCGCGGAAAATTCAGAAACAGTTTCGAGACACCAGCACCTTTCAAACCGAATAAGGTTGAAGCTGTTAAATTTGAACTACCCGATGTTGCACATACATTTCAAAAAGGTCATCGGGTAATGATTCAAATTCAAAGCTCATGGTTTCCACTTGTCGACCGCAACCCTCAAAAGTTTGTAAATATATACGAGGCTGTTGCGTCAGACTTTCAAAAATCTACAATAAAAATTTTCCATAGTGCGAGTAATAGCAGCCGCATAATCTTACCCGTTCTAAAATAAAAAGCAGTATGAAAATCGCGATGAGAATGATTGTATCAGTAGCCGCCAGCTTACCACTCGTGGCTTGCTCGCAATCGGCAGAAAAAGCATTTTCTGTAAAAGAACATTACTCAAAAAAAGAAGTTTTGATAACCATGCGCGATGGGGTACAATTGTTTACTGCGATTTATACCCCGCTCGATTCCTCTACCAAGTGGCCGATACTAATGCAGCGGACGCCGTATTCGATTTCACCCTATGGAGCAGATAAGTTCCGCACCACTCTGGGACCGAATCCGACGCTCGCAAAAGACAACTATATTTTTGTTTACCAGGATGTAAGGGGGAGATATAAAAGCCAGGGACAATTTGAAGAAGTCACGCCGGCTCTGGTAGTACGAAAATCAAAAAAGGATGTTGATGAAAGCAGTGATGCTTATGATACCATAGACTGGTTGCTGAAAAATACAACTAACAATGGCAATGTTGGATTGTACGGAATTTCCTATCCCGGTTTTTTCGCGACAGCGTCTTTACCGAATTCACATCCCGCAATCAAGGCAGTATCGCCGCAGGCACCTGTATCGGACGAATTCATTGGTGATGACTGCAATCATAATGGTGCATTCTTTTTGCTTGATAATTTTGGCTTCTATAATTTTTTTGAAGGAACAAAAGCGGAGAATGGCGAATCGTACAAACCAATCTTCACTGCCCGCTATCCGGATGCTTATCGCTTCTT
>JACMLR010000409.1 GCA_014379515.1 Chitinophagaceae bacterium | reverse complement strand
TTTTTAAGTGAAAAAGATTTGTATCTCAAAACCATGACCGAATGAATGAATTCGCACATTAGTCATTCGCAATTCGCACTTGCTGCCCATTCCACATTTCGCACATTAGCCTTCCCCGCTTTCCGGCCCATAAAATATCACCCACGTCGCAAAATCATCCGAAAAATTTTCAAACTTATGCATCGTTCCGGCAGGAACAAATAAGACATCCCCCGCCCGGCAAGTAATCTTCTTTTCTTCACGAATAAATAATGCTTTACCTGCAGCAATTATATAAAGCTCATCCTGCGGATGGGGTGTTTGCAGGTCTTTGAAGCGTGGTGCATAATATTCTACCGACATCGTTCCATGTTTCATCACAACAGTAAAGCGCTGAATATCTTCCAACGGCAGTTGGGCCATTGCTTCTTCAAGACCGACTTTAAATGGGATCTTCATACTTCTTTCTCTGTGAATTTTATGCCAGCTTTTTCAAGCTCTTCCAATACAGGTTCATATATTTCGGGTAATACGGGGATATGTAGTCCCATTGCAGTTATTTTTCCTGTCAAAATCAGTTTTGCAGCAATGCCGAGGGGCATACCCACTGTTTGGGCCATCGCGGTTCTTAAATTGTCTTTTCCTTTAACCACAAGACTGCTTGTGAGGGAATGCGGTTTGCCATTTTTTACATATTCAAATTCATGGAGCATAACAATCATGTCCTTATCGTCGGGATTGAGCGCTAACTTCTTTTCAATTGCAAATTGTAAAACATCAAGCGCACTACACATTCCTTTATCGATAGTAGTTTCTGTATCGTCCATCCCCAGGAAAAAAAGTTGTTTCATGGCAAGGTTTGCTTCGTGCATTTGCCCTGCAACAGTTGCAGCGGCCTTAGTTTTAACTGCATCGAGATTGATATCCATTAATTCGCCATTATCATCAACCATCATAAAATCCTGTAATTCTTTTTTCTCCGCATCACCCACACCTTGTTCAACTTCGAGTAATTGTTGCAGTTTCTCAAGCAGTTGTTTTGTTTTTGAGAATCGATCCGTCAATTGTTTTTCCAGCCATGTTGAAAACCCATATTGATTAAAGTGTAATTGAAAAAATTGTTGCAGCGTCATTCCGTCCGTATCGTATTGAATTGTTTCGTCAGTCAATTTCAACTCAATAATATTTTTCCAGCCGAAACAAAATTCCGGGTATCGAAGAGTAGTGCGCACGAATGTCGTCGCTTCTTCCAAATCATACAGCGTCATATATGCCAATGAATCACGGTTTGGATACCAGGATAAGTAACCAAGCTCTGGAATATCAACAACCCTTCCCGAATCGAACAACATCTCGTAAGGAAGGGATTGTGTGATCCCACTTTCTTTATAAGTGGCACCAGCCATTCCTGCCTGCACGATGTTTCTTGGATTCCAACTTATTTTATAATGCCATGGATTGTCATCGCTTTCGGGTGAAACAAGACCCCCGCAATGCGATTTGAAGCTGGTAATTTTTCCGCCCTCCTTTGCAATCCGGTGAATTATTTGCATTGCGCTCATGTGGTCGATCCCAGGATCGAGCCCCATCTCACACAAGAACAGTAAATTTTTATTTTTGATTTCATCTTCCAACTCCCGCATCGGCGCATCTGCATAAGAAGCAGTCAATAAATTTCTTCCGATCGTTACACAATCACTCGCCACAAGAATATGTAAATGGGGAGGTAATAAAGAAATGACGATGTCAGCTGCTTCAATCAGATCTGCCCGACTTGCGGCGTCCAAAACGTCGGCTTCCACAGCTTTAGCATTGGGTGACGAACCGATTTTAGATTTAGCAAGTTCCAGGTTTCCATCGGCAACAGTTAGTTGCCATTGTTGCTGGCTGCATTCATTTACCAAATATTCGATCAGACAAGTTGCGGATTTTCCAGCACCAAACACTAAGATTGATTTCATGCAATAGGTATATGGAGTCGCAATATAACCAATCGAGGCTGAACGCTCCCTGGGGGAACACTCGTACGTTTGCTGCGCATGAAATTAGCCTTTGGTCTTAAGGCCTTTGCGGCTCCGCGTCTTTGCGCCCCTGTATTCAGAATACAAATGTCGCAAAGTCGCAAAATCGCGAAGAAAGCATCCAGTTTGAGAAAATGCTGTTCGATCCTTGCAGCGTAAAAAAACGAAAGCCCCGCAATGAATGCGGGGCTGGAATCCTGAACCGTCCTTATATCTTTCTCTTATTGAGGTAATTTTATTTCACCAACGTCAGTGATTTGACCGTCTTTGACTTCAACACTTTCCAGTATTGCATCTTTGAAAGGTTCTGTAGCGTCGATAATTACTCGCCAGATACCTGGTTTTACTGGCAAAGCAAATGAGCCTTTAACTGGTTGCACTTTCACGGTATCAACACCACTAATCGCCCATACATTTGAAATAGTTGCGTCGGCAGGTACGATGGAACCTTTGATACCAGAAGCTTGTTCAGTACGAAAGGCGTGAAGCGTAACAACAGCGACACAGATTGCCAGGAATAATGCGAATGTCTTTTTCATAAAAAAATATTTTACCGTGAGTAATAATACTGCTAACTGATACGGCGTAGCGTACTGCAGTCAAACAATCATGCCAATGTGATGGGGTATTTCGAATCTCAGGAGTTACGCATAGAATTCCAACTACTGTGCCAGTACCATATCTCGTGGAAAAATTAAAATCTAGTCTATGAGTAAATTATAACCCGGAATGGGCAACATCAAGTGAAGTTGAATTTAACTTCGAAACAGAAAATGAAACGGACACGCCACGGTTGCTTTTAGGAACAGAGATGATCTTTTCCTCGCCTGCTGGAAGATCATTCACCACCAATTTTTGTGTTTTAACTATTTTCTTATCGAGATTCAGGTAAGTTACTATCACCTCAACTTCATTAAGGGAATGAAGACTGTTGTTCGAAACAGTAAGCTCGAGGTTAGATATTCCGCCGAGCACTCCCACCTTGAATGGTGATCCATATACCGATACTAATCGGAACAACTTTTGGATTTGCACGTTACTTAATTGTCCACTGCTAACTTCATTTCCCACCGGATCTGCAGTTTTTTCCGGTGAAGAAACCGGTTCAGGCGTTTCTTTATTTTCCTGGCGAACTGTTGGGATAATCGTCGACGATTCCTCCTTCACCAATTGCGGATTTGTTTTGGAAACAACTGCCTGACCAATATTCTCCTGGCCTTGAACGGGATTAACTGGCAGTAGAGTCGACTCTGAAATTGACTGCTGTACTGTGGAAGTCGGAGGGACCGGTACTGCTTCTTTCGTAGCTGCCTGTTTTGCCTGGATTTGTTTCACCAGTGCTTGCAATTCATCGCGACCAGAAGATTGTTTATTGCTGCTTATTAAAAGACCGATAATCACACCTCCCAAAATCAGGCACGCTGCAATAGCGCCACCTAATAAATAGCGACTGGAACCTGCACGTTGCTTTGCCGGTGGAATATTTAACCGATCAGAATAAGTTGAATTCTGAGAATTAGCATTGGAAAATCCTTCTGTTTTTTGATACGATTCATATATTGATGCGCTGGTACTGGCAACTTCTTTTCGTACTACTGGTTCTTTCGCTGGCTCGAGGTTAACCCGTTTTTCGTCGCGCGGAAGCTCTTCCTTGTTGCCATTCTCCTTTTGTACTGTCGCGGCAATTTGCGGACGCTGCCCACCTGGCAATGTCACAAAAACTTTACGAGAGGGTTTAACTGGTTCCGGCGTTTTTTCCTGCGGAATTACTTCAACAACCTCAGACTCCGGTTCCATTGCTTTTTCTATAGCCGGTTTTGGAGCGTACGAACTGATATCGGCGGTTACCGACTCACGTTGCTGAGCCGGTTTTTTATAAAATCGATCAAATGGTTGCTCTTCTACCATGGGTGCATGCGCGGTGAATTCAGGTAATTCTCCCGGATAGCGCCAACCGGCACTTTTTCCTTCGGCCCAAATAAGATCATAAGGTTTGAAGCCTTTGGTAATTATTTCGTCCCTGGTGTATGGACCGGTTTGTTTGTTATCGCGAAGTAGCAGATACCCACTCATAAAATCGATTTGAATGCAATAAGGTTGAATGAAAACGCTTTCCTGTAGGACAGACTTTGGGTTCGACAACGGGGATATTAGAGCTCGTACAAGGTATACTTATCGCCAGTTCTATGCCAAATTTGTATGTCGATTTGTTATAAAAGCGCCGTTAAAGTTTTGACCCGGATACTGTGATGATTAAAAAATCATTCCACAGGAGTGGATAAAACCAGCGTGAAATACCGATAGTCTTTGAAGGTTATCCGATCTGAAAACTATAGATTTGCAAGCCTCCCCAAAAGGGTCGGAAAACAGTTGTAATAAGCAGCTTATAACAAGTATGGAAGATAACTTCACACCACTGGAAACCAGTGACCAGGACAGGATAATCTCTGTAAATATCGACGAACAAATGAAAACAGCCTATATCGATTATTCGATGTCGGTTATCGTTGGTCGTGCATTGCCAGATGTCAGAGATGGATTCAAGCCTGTCCATCGCCGTGTATTATTTGCGATGAACGAATTGGGGAATAATTTCAACCGTCCCTATAAAAAGTCAGCACGTATCGTTGGGGAAGTACTCGGTAAATATCACCCGCAC
>JACMLR010000408.1 GCA_014379515.1 Chitinophagaceae bacterium | reverse complement strand
TTCAGCAATACTTTTTGCAGTAAGTTCATTAATGAGAAGTTGAAGGAAGGATGTGAATGATATCGTTGTCCACTTTTACGGAATAATTCTTTTTATGTTTTCTCACCAGCGACTTTATTTCAGCGATTGAGGGATAATCATCGATACCGAGAAAAAGTCGCGCGTCATCGATAAGAATAATATGGTTGAGCGGATTTTTGAAAATGAGTTTCAATTCTTCTTCAACCGGGGTATCTTTTTTACCACGGCCGGTTTTGATGTATTGATCTCCCATATAAAATTCGGATGAATAATGACCGTCGAGCCAAAATAGCGTTGGTTGGTTGATTTCATCGACAAGCGTTTTTAATACTTCGGCGCTATCTCCCTGGATGATGCGGACATTTGAATCGCTTTCAAATCTTTTCTGCGCTTTTGCGGCAAGCTCATCGGCAAGCTCGATTGAGAAAACGCGGGTAAATAAATTTTTGAAATGCTCAACGGTATCGCCAAGGAAAGTGCCGGTTTCGACGAGAACGTTTATACCGTACTTTGTTCTCATGTCATTTATGCGCTGCCTTTTAAATTCATATGTGGGGGCAGTGACTTCCTTACTAAGCAGCGTATTGAGCTTATTCTTGATTCGATTGTATAGTTTCATTTCAGTCGGTTGGCGTAATAAACAGTCAGAAGGCTATTTCTATTTAAAGAAATTTGCCACGCGCGTTTTAAGCTTATTTATTTTGAATTTCACCTTGTCGGATAAACTTGGTTGACTTAGATTGACTTCGTTGACTTGTTCGTTTCCATCTTTGTCAAGTATAATAACATTTAATTTTCCGTAGTCTTTTTTTATTATATCGGCATCATTTGCCTCGATGCTATAAAAGATATTACAGCTAATTTGTCCTAAGTACTTATAACCAGCGGGAAATAATATTTCTTCGATGCCTTTTTTGTGGTCTTCGTCTTTGTATTCGATAACAAAGACTCGTGGGCGATACTTTTTTAAATCCAGCCCAGAAAGCGCTTTGACTTCATAACCTTCGATATCGAGCGAAACAAAATCAATCTGCGGTACATTCTGCTCATTGAAAATCGTTGTCAATGTTTGCATTTTGACTTTCTGTTCTTCGAAACCAGTAAAAAATTCTTTGTAATTTTTTTCCCATCTTGCTTCTTCTTGTTTGTCAAGTGTCGACAAGCTTCCTATTTTATTTGCATAAAATGTAACTTGTTCAATATCCTTTTCACCGACTGCACAATGAACGATCTGTGCACCTTTTCTATTCTTTTTCAGTTGCTCGATGAAGTCCTGATGTGCTTCAACGCATAACCCTTTCCAACCTTGCTTTTCGAAGTAATATGTATTACTGAATTCAATGCCGTCTAGACAACCGATTTCTACATAGAACCCATCTTTTTTATTTTTAAAAATCTGGTCTAGCAAAAAATCTTCGCCGTTCTGGCCATAATATTTAGTCATCGCTTTCAATTTTAAATTTTGTTTATTGTCCACGGAAGTGAGAGACAGACCTTTCCTCCTGTAAACTGTCCACTATACGATTTATTATAATCACCAGTTTGCTCCACGTTGATTCTAATTACCAATTCATGAGGTGGTAACATCCTGATCGTGTGAATTCCAAACAGCAACTTAATGTCGTAAATTATCGGGGCAAGTATATTAGGTGGTATAATAATTTTCGAAACGTAACGCCCCGCCTCAAGCGACATAATACCCTCACGATCTTCGTCGTGAAAAGTTCGGAAAATGGTAACGCCCATGTCGTCACAGAAATCAAGAAATGCCCGGAAACCGGTTACCCGATTTGGAAGATCATACGTAAGTTTAATTTCTAGTTCCTTACCATTTACAACGTGGCCAACTACTTCGCGATTATCCTGGATCACGGCAACATCTATCAATTTAAAATCGGGATCTGAAGGTGACTGTGCGATTCGTTTTGCCAAATCATTAGAGGAGCTGAATGCCTCACCGGCATGCAAATACTTTTCAATTGTCGCATCAATCGCATTATGCATCACGATTTTTCCATTCGCCAAATAGATACCTCGATTACAGAGATTGCTAATTGCTTGAATGTTGTGACTAACGAACAAAACTGTTCTGCCTTCATTTTTACTCACGTCTTGCATCTTACCTAAACATTTTTTCTGAAACTGCGCATCACCAACTGCTAAGACTTCATCAACGATTAATATCTCAGGTTCCATGTGTGCCGCGACGGCAAAAGCAAGACGGACGTACATTCCACTGCTATATCTTTTAACTGGTGTGTCGAGAAATTTTTCGACTTCTGCGAAATCAACAATCTCGTCGAATTTTGATCTGATTTCCGCTCGACTCATGCCTAGAATCGCACCATTCAAAAATATGTTTTCTCTTCCTGTAAGCTCTGGATGAAAGCCTGTTCCAACTTCCAGTAAGCTGGCAACTCTTCCCCGAATCGTTATTCTTCCTTCAGTAGGATCACTTATTCGGCTTAAAATTTTTAGCAACGTTGATTTGCCTGCACCATTTCTTCCAATGATGCCTACACGATCACCTTGATTTACGGTAAAGCTTACATCCTGCAACGCCCAAAATTCTTCCTTTGTTCCTTTGTCTTTCTTAAAAAATTGCCCCCTCACGGCATTTTTTACTTTTTGAGACACGACGTCTCGCAAAGCAGTATATCTCTCTTTGCTTTCATGAGAAAGAACAAACTTTTTTGAAATCTTTTCAACGTTAATAATTGGCTCCATACTTATATATTATCAGCGAAGCTTTTCTCTGTTTTCCTGAAATACCATACTCCAAGCCAGACAAAGAGTAGTATAATAGTTAATGACATAAAAAACGATGGCCAATGAATAGGATCACCTAACAGGCACCATCGAAAACCATCAATCACACCTACCATCGGGTTAAGTGCATACAATAACCGCCATTTCTCTGGAATCCGACTACTACTAATTCCTACCGGAGATACATAAAGGCCAAATTGAACGATGAACGGAATAATGTAACGGAAATCCCGGTATTTAACATTCAATGCTGTAATATACAGACCTGTACCAAATGCCGCGAGAAATACCATCACGATAAAGACTGGCAGAAATACAATTTGCCATGGTGGTAGAAATTGGTAAATCACCATCATTGCAATTAACAGAAGGAATGAAACTCCAAAATCGACGAGGCTTGTTATAACCGAGCTTGCGGGCACGATCATCCGCGGAAAATATACTTTGGAAATCAAGTTCGAATTACCGATCAAACTATTACTAGCTTCTGTAAGTGCATTCGAGAAAAACTGCCAGGGTAGCATTCCGGCAAAAACCATCAACGCATATGGGGCTTTGCTTGTTTCCTGCAAATTGGCAATCTTGTTAAAAACGATCGTGAAAATAACGGTAGTTAATAAAGGGCGGATAATACTCCAACCTGCGCCAATTACTGTTTGCTTATATCTGACTTTCAGATCGCGCCAGCTAAGAATATAGAACAGTTCGCGAAAGCGCCAGAGATCCCGCCAATAGTTCTTTGCAGCTTTTCCAGGTTCTATTATAATTATGTTGTCCGGGGAGCCAGTTGTCATGCAGTTAGTTATTTGTACAATTTAATAAGCGGCTAAGTCGTTGCCGGAACTGATCGAATCCATAAATGTTCAACATCGCCTGCTGTAACGGTTTTCCAGACATTTTATCGTGGTCAGTTAAATTTTTTATTACACCAGCTGCAATTTCCGAAGCACTATCAGGATCAACCAGGGTTCCTAATTCTCCTTTGCGTAATGCATCCACGCTTCCATCTTTGTTTCCAGCAACCACAGGCAAGCCACAAGCCATTGCTTCTATGAACACGATTCCAAAACCTTCTTTCTTACTCGGCAAAACAAAGAGATCGCTCATCAGGTAATGATCAGTTAATTCTTCATCACGAACAAATCCTAACAATTCAACCCTGCCTTGCAATCCTTTTTCAGCAACAAGTTTTTTAATTTTTGCCACTTCCTGGTCATCTCCTTTTCCAGC
This sequence comes from Chitinophagaceae bacterium, assembly GCA_014379515.1. Lineage (GTDB taxonomy): Bacteria > Bacteroidota > Bacteroidia > Chitinophagales > Chitinophagaceae > Endoryza. The sequence goes on along the minus strand of JACMLR010000408.1, from coordinate 7,756 downwards.
AATCAGGTAACGAACGTTCGGACTCGCTTTACAAATTTCTGGCAGCGCCTCAATTACGGTATCGTATCCTTTATAACCTTCATTGTGGTTCAGGCGGGTCAACGAAAACAACACGCGCTGTTCGGGCTTTATATTATATCGCTCGAGCAGATAAGCGGGCTTTTGAAAATGCTGAGGAAACTGAAAAAATGGATCAATTGTATTATAAAACAGCGCAATTTTTTGTGGGTCGATTCCCTGGATAGTCTCAAGGTTGCGTTTCGTAAACTCACTTACTGCCCATAACTGGTCGGCCGCTGCCATGGCTTGTCTCTTTGTGAACGACATCCTTTCCATAGCCTCAATACCATGGATGATGATGATCACTTTTTTCTTCGGAAACATTTTTTTTATCGCAATCGCAACGATTGATAAATTAATATGACCGATCACAATTGTGTCAAAGTGACGGGCATTCAAGATCTCTGCGAGTACAAATTTTGCCCTGTTTCCTTTATATCCCTTAAATGTTGAGGCCGGGGTATAACGGGAATCGCAGGATTCATCATACAAAACTGACACTGCATTTCCACTTGATCCGTTATCATTATTCAATTTCAGCGCCTGCAAAAAACATTTATTGAATTTCTCAATGCCGCCGGTTTGAGAAAAAACTGTTAGACCAAGAAACAAAACGCGCGATTGTGAATCCATAAAGTTGAGAGGTTGGATCGAAGATTTGTTTTCGATCAACGACGACCAAACTGATACCACTTTTTCTTTTTCTTCGGCGCTTCTTTTTCGAAGTAGTCGGATCCATACGTGTTTCCGCCCTGGCCATAGCCATATCCATAGTTTGAATAACCATAGTAACCACCATAGCCATAGTAACCTCCATAACCACCACCACTGATGTTTACGTCGTTAATGATGATTGAAAGATGCGGCAATTTTTTGTGTTGGTATAAATCATCAACGAGATGGATCTGTTTTTTAAGCGTGTAGTTGTGTCGAACGATATAGATTGCCGCATCCGCATATTCGCCGAGTGTGATACCATCGCTTACCAACCCAACCGGCGCCGTGTCAATAATAATTGCATCGAATTTTTCGCGTAGCAATCGGAATAATTCGGTAATCTTTTCGCTTAATAGCATCTCTGACGGATTCGGTGGTACCGGCCCGCATGGCATTACAAAAAGGTTTTCACTTTCAGGAACAGGGTAGATTACGTCGTTGATATTTGCAGACCCAACAATGAAATTTGTTATACCGTTGCGCTGGTTCAGTCCGAGACCTTTCATGATCTTCGGCTTCCTTATATCAAACTCGAGGATAATCGTTTTTTTGCCGGAAAGGGCGAGCACCGCGCCAAGATTGGTACTGATAAATGATTTGCCTTCGCCACTAAACGAAGAGGTAATAAGAAAAACTGGCTTCTCGACTTTCGGAAGAATGTATTGAAAGTTGGAACGGATGATGCGAAACTGTTCCGCTAAAAATTTACGGCTGTTTTTTGTCACTACAAGTGTGTCGGCATCGGATGCGTGACCGATCTCTCCCAGGACAGGAACACTCGTAATTGCCTGGATATCGTGCTTGTTTTTTATTTTGTCGTTAAGGTACTCCCGAAGGAAAATTGCACCGATCGGTATTCCGAGACCAATAAGCAAGGCCATGATATACGTAGCGCGGCGATTAGGACTTACCGGGCTGCCGGACACCATTCCCGTTTCAAGCACCTTGATGTTTGAAATTGTCGATGCCGAAGAAATGGATGTTTCCAATTTTTTCTGCATAAGAAAGGAGAACAATTCTTGCAACAGGTTTCGTTGCCGCGTTACCTCGAGCAGTTGTTTTTCCCGGGCGGGCATAGTGCTGATGATCCTGTTGTTCTCTGAATTCTTCTCATTCAACTGCCTGATCGCAAGCTGATGATTAGAGCGGACGTTCCGTAAATTTTCTACCATATCCCCGCGCAGCGTTTGAATGCCCGTTTCCAGGTTTTTTACCAGTTGATTTCCGGCGGGAGTTGTCTTGAGCAACGTTTCTTTTTCAAGTTGCATTCGATTAAACTCGAGAACCTGTTGTGCAAGTGAAGGTTCTTCAATGCCAAGCAATGAGGGTACTATCTTATCAGAATTTCTTTTATCGGTGAGATAACTACTAAGATAGTCGATGGTTTTGACCTGTAACTGTTCGGCCATTAATCCTTTGCTTGCGTCGGCGAAATCGCCGAAATAAATTTCCGATTGCTGCTCAGGATCAAAAATCTTATTCTTTTCGCGAAAAGTTTGCAGCCCACGTTCTGCATTTCCCAGGTCTTTTTTCACGGTGTCCAGTTGTCTGTCAATGAACATCAGCGTGTTTGCTGCCATCTCGCGTTTATCCTCAAGCGAAGCGAATTGATATTCGCGCATGTACGAGTTTACTATATCTGTACCGAGCACAATATTCTCGGTTTCGTATGCGATCGTCAAAACATTTGTGAAGTCGTTGGAGAGGGCGACTCCAATTGTTTTACTAAGGGCCGAAGCTATATTTTGTAATGGATGCCAGAGCACTGCAAATTCATTACTGCCGAAAAGCGAGATATCACTTCCATTGAGATTCAACTGGAACAAAACTGATCCAAATTGTACGCGTTCGTTGTAGAAATGTTTACGCGTGTCTTCATTGATTAAGAAGTGATCGGGTTGAAGTTTAAGATTAAACCCGAATGACCTGGCTGAATCCCCGATGGTAAGGAAATTGATTTTAAAAGGGAGATTTTGCGGATGCAGAAGCGACGACCGGATAGTTCCTTTGTTCGTCACTGCTGTTTGCATGCCGAGCGATTTGATGACGCGGCTTGCCATCGTTCTGGATTTGATAATCTCAATTTCATCATTGATCTTATTTCCACTCTTCATCATAAAGATGTCATCGAATTTTTCGTTTCCATTTCCACCGTAATTAGAGTTGCTGGTGACGAGTAATTTACCGCTGACTTTATAAATCACAGGGGAGTATCGAAGTTTCAAGTAAGCGAGGCTGAGCACAACGGCAACAGAAATGATTACCCACGGGAAATAAGGGAGGTACCGGTACACCAGTTCCCTTGGTGTAAGGTTCACCTTTTTCTCTTCCTGTATAACCGCAAAGTCTTCTTGCATAGAGGGCTAATTATATGATGATGGATTCGGACTTTAAATGTTACCGGGTAAGAATTACGATGGTGTTAATTAAAATTGCAGCAGCTGATAGAATACTGGTAGCAATTGCAACATTCCGTTGTGTAACCTGGTCGGTTGCAGGCGATTTTTTCGGAATGGCGCGAACCACGATGATATCGTTGTGTTGTAAAAAATAATTTGACGAGCTAAGGATATCTGTTTTTGAAAGATTAACAGTAATTAATTCCCGGGTGTCAATGTTTTCACGGATGATAAGAACGCTATCGCGTTGTGCATAATCTGTAAAATCGCCTGCGAGACTGATCGCTTCGAGAATATTGATCTTTTCACTTGGCATGCTTATCGGGCCGGGCTGTTTCACTTCGCCGACGATGGACAATTTCAGGTTGAGGAAACGAATATTATAATAAGGGTTTTGAAGAACCGAATCTTTAAGTTTCGAATTGAGTACTTCGATGAGTTGCTTTTTTGTCAACCCCTCAATCTTCAGCGGTCCGAGTCCCTGGAAAAGAATAAGCCCGTCATCATCAACCTGGTAGCCAGAAATCGCTGGGCCTGATCCCGAGCCTGTACCGACAGAAAGTACAGGTTGATTGTATATCTCTGTTGCTTTCGGATTATCGCTGTACACAACAATGCTTAGAATATCGCCTTTCTGAATTAATAACTCAGGTGCTTTCATTCTATTAATACGCGCGGTGTCGAGTCCATTCTGGAAATAAGTTAGTTGCCTTGTATCTCGACACGATAGCATGAGTGTGAGAAGCAAGGATGCAGCAAGGATAACACGTGATAGTCTGAAAGCTGCGGATGCGCTATTCATTTTTAATTGGTTTACTGTTTGCAATGCGTTGCTTTGATACCGGTGCAAGGCTTATTCGATCAATATAGGCAATCAATGTATACCCGATACTTTCAATTCTCAATTCTACTTTTTTCTTGGTGACTTTCATGACGGTTGCTTCCTGGTTCATGAATGGACCCTGTTCGATTCGGACCTTTGTATTGACGTCGAGTGTAATTGGTTTTACTTCGAAAAACTGGTAATCGTTAAGGTATTTTCGGATGGTTTCGATTTCCTTGTCTTTGATAACTGCGGGTTTACCCAGCCAAAAAACAAAGTTTACAACACCGTTTGTCATTCTAACCGTAGCCTTTTCGCTTTCGCTTATGCGGACGAAAACGTAGGATTTAAAAAGGGGTTCCTCGACTGTTTTAACGCGATCACTCCAGCGGCGTCTTACCTTATTAAGTGGACAATAGTTTTCGATTGCGCTTACTTCAAGAAGTGCGTGTACTTTTTTTTCCCACCGCGATTTTGTGTAAACCGCATACCATCTTTTTTTCTCGACCATTCCTTCCCGTAGTAATATAGCTTCGCCCCTTCAGTCACATCGAAACGATGTAACTGTTTGATTTTAATTGCATTTAACCACTCACGTTAGATTCCAGAAATAGTCAAGGGCATAAGCAGTATTCTGTAAATACTCCTTATACCCTTCCACTGAAATGATTGAGCAGTAAAAAATTTCTCACAGGACGATTGATATAAAATTAATTGTTAAAGGGTGCTGGATCCGTTAGCCCGGTTGAGCCGTACCGTCGATAGGTAGCGACTGATTTTTAAGCCGCAAATATAGGGGATTTTTGATGCTAACGTTCATTTTTGATGTGGGTGAGCAAAATGTCCAATAATTAGTAAACCAATCAATTGAATTCACAAACGCGGCATCTGGTCGAGGGTCTGGTGAACCCTTTATTAACGCGAAAATAATCGCCGTAAAAGTTTTCGTCTATCTTTATTCACCTCAACTACTGCATGAAACAACGTTACTATTCACTCGATGTTTTTCGCGGGGCGACTGTCGCCCTCATGATCCTTGTGAATAATCCAGGCACCTGGTCAAACATTTTTGGTCCCTTGAAGCATGCTCCCTGGCATGGGGTTACGCCCACAGATCTTGTTTTCCCATTTTTTCTTTTCGCTGTCGGAAATGCAATGGCTTTTGTAATGCCCGGGTTGGAAGCAGCCGGGACGTCAACATTCCTGACAAAAGTTATTCGGCGGACGATCCTGATATTTGGAATTGGCCTGTTTTTAAACTGGTGGCCATTTGTTCAATGGCGCGAAGGGGACTTGATTTTTAAGAGTTGGGTGGATGCACAACGGTCGGAAACCGGAATTCGGACATTGGGTGTATTGCAGCGGATTGCGCTTTGCTATTGTGCAGCCGCTCTCATTGTTTATTTTTTTAAAATACGGGGTGCATTTGTAGCGAGCGCTGTTTTATTGCTCGGTTACTGGGCACTATGTATACTGGGAAATAGTCAAGACCCGTATAGTTTGGAGGGTTGGTTTGGAACTGCGATCGATAAAAAAATCCTGGGAATACCTCATATGTATAAAGGCGAAGGTGTGCCATTTGACCCTGAAGGGCTGATGAGTACGTTACCCGCAATCGTGCAAGTACTCTTTGGCTATTTCGTTGGAAATTATATCCAACAAAAAGGCAAGACATATGAGATGCTGACAAATCTTTTTGTTGCCGGTGCAGTACTCGCTTTTGCCGGCCTTTGCTGGGGACAGTTATTTCCTATTAACAAGAAAATCTGGACTAGCTCGTATGTGTTGTACACATCAGGACTGGCAATCATCATCCTTAGTGTGTTTGTGCACGTTATTGAGTTCAAGGAACGGCGTGGTTGGTGGAGCCGGTTTTTTAGTGCGTTTGGAAAGAACGCTCTTTTTATTTTTGTATTGAGTGGTGCGTTGCCGCGATTGCTTGGCCTCATTCGTTGGGTTGATCATACAACACAAGATGGAAAGCCCGTTTATATAAGTGCTTTCGCATGGTTCTATCAACACGTATGCAGGCCGGTATCTGACAATCTTAAGGTTGGGTCATTACTCTATGCAATTTGTATGATTTTATTTATGTATGCGATCGTATGGTGGCTTGATAGAAAAAAGATATATATACGTGTCTGAATGCATCTCTCATGCTTAGCCGAAATTTTTCACAATCCACTTAGAATTTTTCCACTTAAAAGTTAATTACGGTATGGTTTGTGCATTCAAGTGATGGAATAACGGGCTGATAAGTGTAAATTATTTTGCAAACTTTTCTCCCTGAAATAAAATGAATTGCAAAAGTTTGCGTTGTTAGCCAAGCAGATTTGTAGTAGATAGATGATGTTAAGGTTCAAAAAATCCCATGAAAACAGCCCGGTCGATACTATTAGTATTATTACTAGCATTCGTCACAATCGATGCAAGTGCACAAATAGAATTTTCCACTTCGGCAATTAATGCTGGGGGAACTGACTTTAGAAATGACCAATTTTATCTTACCAGCAGTATTGGTGAGATGGCGGCTATTCATACTGTTTTTGTTACTGACCTGATTCTTTCGAATGGTGTATTGCAACCTTCATTACGCCGTATCACTCCCGGGAACTCTTCGTCCGTTCGATTTTTATATTTGTACCCAACGTTAACACGCGACAATTTTGTTTACTTCGATGCTGCTGTAATGGGCAAAGCATCAGCCACGATAACCACCTACACTATTACCGGCCAGTTAATTTCAAGGATTTCCGTAATTATTGATCCATCGGTATATCACGCCCGAATTCCACTCACGTCAACAGCGAGCGGAGAGTTTGTAATTGATGTGGCGATCACTGGCGATCAATTTTCTGTTCCTTTCAAGAAATCATTTCGAGTACAACGACTATAATGTCAAAACATAATATCTGATCATGTTCCTGAAAAACCTTTTTACTATTCTTTTTATAGTTGCATGTGTTAACTTTTCGATGGGTCAGTCGCCACTACAATTCAACTATCAGGCGATTGCGAGAAATAATGTTGGTGTACCACTTTCGAATCAGAACGTTACGCTTCGTTTTTCAATTCGCAGCGAGTCGGTGGAAGGAAATGTTGAATTTATGGAGATAAGGAAGTTGCAGACAAACCAGTTTGGTATGTTCACTGTAAGCATCGGAAGCGAAGGTGCGTTCTTTGCTACCGGACCTCTTTCCGAAGTTAAATGGGAAACTGGCAGAAAATTTCTACAGGTTGAAATGGACTATACTGGAGGTAACAACTATGCAGACCTTGGAGCAACACAATTAGTAAGTGTTCCATACGCATTGTTTGCTCTTCGCTCACTAGACGGCGGCGGGTCATCAACCTTTGCAGGTGCAGGACGAAATGGAATTTCCATCGAGGATTCGACTGCAGTTCTTGGTAATAAGATAGGAATGACAAGCGCGCAATTGTTGGACGATCGCTATGTGCCGCTCAACAGTCGTAGCGTAAACTTTACGGATGGTGCTTCATCGATTGGAATCAGCAAGCAGCGCATTTCTATTGAAATGGACTCTATTGGTGGTATAGATGGCGCTACGGGTGGAACATTCATCCATTCAAAACCGATTTTTCCACGTGCCGATGCGGTTTCATTTACGTTCAATCGTGTTGCAGTTCAACAACACAATGGAAGTGTGTCTCCTAATGAAGTCGTTATCTGGGGTCATAATATCAACAAGGGTGGAGGCTCATTAATTACTGGTTTACCCGGTATCGGCTACTCGCT
>JACMLR010000407.1 GCA_014379515.1 Chitinophagaceae bacterium | reverse complement strand
TGAAGCAACAGTTAAACTTAATAGCGGTTTATATGAACTATTATTGAATCAGAGTGGTGCACGTGCGTTGCATTCAAATATGCAATTAGTAGGTCCGATCCAATACACAAAAGAAGAAGTTGAATTCGCGAATTCGATTATGAAAGAATACGGAAGCGAGCCACAGGGTATCGACGGAAGCATTCGAGCACTCGAGTCAACAAGAGAAGAACCCGACGGGGGTTCAACGGATGTTGGTGATGTGAGTTATATCGTACCGGAGATTTCGCTCGGTGCGGTAACAGCACCCGATAAAGCCCCCTGGCATTCATGGGTCGTTGTAGCGTGTGGTGGAATGAGTATCGGGCATAAAGGAATGTTGTTCGCAGCAAAATCATTAGGAGCAACAATGGTGGACCTTTTTGAGAACGAAAAATTGCGAAACGAAATACGCAAAGAATTCGAACATCGGAAAGGAACCGATGTATGGAAAGCGATGTTGCCGGACGGACCTCCCCCGGTACCGAAACAATAAGGCTTGCATAAAAATGGAGCAACGTATCCTCTTTTAGTACTGCTGCCCGATCCACACCGCACCCCCGATGCTATCTCGCGAAGCACCGGTAACCGATGCAAGTACATTGTTTTCTTCGCGCCAGCGCAATACACCTATCAGCGCCATCACGATAGCCTCTTTGAAGTTGATCAAACCTGCAGTAGGCACCTCCATATCAATCGTCGAACCAGCCAATAAATGTTTCAGCCGGCTTATTAAAAAGCCATTGTGTGCACCACCACCCGTTACTAACAATTTTGACGCTCCATTGCTATCACGAATCGTTCGTGATTCGATATTCCATTTGATCTGCAATGCAATATGTTCCGTGTAAGTAGCGAGTGCGTCTGGAATAGAACATCCGCTCTTTACGATGAGTGGATAAACTGTATCGGTACCGAAATCGTTTGCAAGCGATTTCGGGTAGTGCTGACTGTAATAGGGCAAGTTGTTTAGTTGATCAAGCAACGACAAATTTATTTTTCCGCCAGCCGCCAGGCTACCGTCTTCGTCGTACAACTTACCCATTGTTTGTGCCAACATATCAAGGACCCTGTTAGCTGGACAAACGTCAAATGCAATGTAGCCACCTTCAGTGTTGAGGGAAAGATTAGCGATGCCACCAAGATTAAGCAAGTATTGATAATCAGGCCAAAGCAATTTTTCACCAATAGGAACAATTGGCGCCCCTTGCCCACCTAACGCGATATCCATCGCACGTAAATCACTCACAACATTTATTCCGGTTTGAGCCGCTATTGCAGCCCCATCACCCAATTGGCCCGTCATCTTTTTATCGGGAGAATGAAACGTTGTATGACCATGTGAAGAAATTAATTGAACCTGGAATTCCAGTTGGTTCGATTCAATAAACCGGTTGATTTCCGATCCAACGTAATGACCAAACTCAGTGTGTAGCAACAAATAATCAAATGCATTGAGATTGATAGCAGATTTTAATTTTTCACGCCACTCATCGGTATATGGGTAGCAGGATGCCTGCTTCACTTCAAATCCCCATTTACCGGAGTTTTCATGGAATTCAACCATAGCGATATCAAGACCATCCAATGAACTGCCACTCATGATGCCAATTGCCCGGTAAACCATGCGATTTATATTTCTGATTACAGATTACAGATGATAGATTTGCGATTCAAAGTTCCTGTTTGCTTTTCAAAAACCAAAACAGCCTTTATGGTGATTAATTTAAGCGAACATTATTCATTGCTGAGCGACTGGGTTGCGGAAATGAGAAGTGTAGATTTGCAAGCGGACCGGATGCGTTTTCGTCGCAATCTCGAACGCGTCGGTGAAGTGGCCGCATTGGAAATCAGCAAACGAATGACTACAGAGGCCAAAGAGATTCAAACACCCCTTGGTATTTCCGTATGCAACGTATTAAAGGAACAACCTGTATTAGCAACTATCCTTCGCGCCGGCCTTCCATTGCACCAGGGTTTGCTTAATTATTTTGACAGGGCCGATAATGCTTTTATCTCCGCATATCGTAAGCATAACCGCGATGGTTCCTTTGAAATAAGCCTTGAGTACGTTTCTTGTCCGGATTTGGAAGGACGGGTCGTGATCGTCTCCGATCCCATGTTAGCGACAGGCTCGTCACTTGTGAAAACGATCAATTACCTGCGGGAAGAGGGAAAACCAGCTCACATTCACGTTGTTGCCGCCATCGCCTGCACGGTGGGAATCGAGTATGTACATCGCGAAGAACCTCTTGCTACTATTTGGTGCGGAGCAATCGATGAAGAACTCACCGCAAAAGGCTATATCGTTCCCGGATTGGGAGACGCCGGTGATTTGGCGTATGGTGCTAAAGTTCAAATCTGATACCTTGAGCAGCATCTCCCATAAACAATAATATTTCCTACCTGGCTCACAGCATTTTTTGTATTTTGCTTGTCATTATATGCACCAACAAACGTGGATGAGGAAACTAAGCCTAACAATACTAGCCAGCCTGCTGCTTTTCATAACCCATGCACAGGATCCAAACTTTTCGCAGTTTTTTGTATCTCCCCTTACCTTAAACCCTGCTCTTACAGGGAAATTTAATGGCGAGTTTCGCCTTGCCGGGAATTATCGCGATCAATGGCCGGCGATCACCAAGGCGTTCGTTACTTCCACCGCTTCCCTGGATATGCCTATCCTTCGCAACAGTATTTCAGAACTCGATACCTGGGGAGTTGGAGTTCTTGCAATGACAGATAAAACGGCGAATGGCATCTGGTCCTCTAACCTGATTTCAGTCACAACAGCCTATCATAAAGGATTGGATGAAGATGGTCTTCATCAATTAGGTATCGGTTTCCAGGCAACTTACAATACGCAGCGGCTCGATGGAACTAAATTGAATTTCGAAGAAGAATTGGATCAAAACGGCCAGTGGAATTTTCCAACTGATGAGCCTGTGAATGATCGCGTATTAAATGTGAATTTCTTCGATTTCAGTACCGGTATTCTCTACAACGGATCGACCGATGGCTATAATAATTTTTATATCGGTGCGTCTGCTTATCATCTCAATAAACCAAAAACAACATTTGCCGGTGATGCCTTTTATACATTACCGGTACGCTATACTGTTCATGCTGGTGGTATTATCCCCCTCGGAGATGCAACAAGAAATATTTACTTAAGCTCTCTCTTTAGCACGCAGAATAATGCAAACAATATTGTACTTGGTGGGGCAGTTGGTTTTGCACTGAATGATGATCCGGATAATCCATCCAATTTCTATTCTGGAATCTGGACGCGCTTTAATAATGTAAGCGATGCCATCATTCCCTACGTTGGCCTTGAATTCAATGGTTTCCGTTTGGGCGTTTCTTACGACGTCAATATCTCTGCACTCAAACCGGCTTCTCAAAGCCGCGGCGGAATCGAAGTCTCCCTGATTTACATTAATAGAAAAAGTGGGTTTAAGGGAATAAGATGTCCCGTGTTTTAGATTTGAGCATGTGCGAATTACTAATTTGCGAATGTGCGAATTCTCCAGCTCGATCCTTCATCCACTTAAGGACTATGACTCTTTTTGGTTGATACTCTACATCTGCGGAGTGGTCTTCGCGAATTACTTTTCCCTCTGTGTCACATCTTAGTTGATCTTCTTTATACCAGCTCGATAGGACTATTCAAATTGAAGTCGATTACCGACTTGTCACGAATTCGCACATTCGCAAATTAGCAATTCGCACATTAGCCACGCAGACTCCTGCACACAAAAAGAAAAGCCCTGGCTTTCACCAGAGCTCTTCAATCTATTACCTTCTATTCTTAATAACCCGGATTCTGAACCAATGCACCTTCAGTTGCATCAATTTCGATCTGTGGAATTGGGAATACCAGTCTTTCATCATCCCATGTATAATCAGAGAATGATTGTTTCAGTCTTTTTATCTCGTGAATCTTGAAACCTTCACCTGCGAATTCCCACGCGCGTTCACTAAGGATATCCTGCAGTAAAGGAACCGCAATTTCACCAAGATTCGTTCTCACCGCATTTCTCACTT
>JACMLR010000406.1 GCA_014379515.1 Chitinophagaceae bacterium | reverse complement strand
GGCTGCCCGGTCGAGCCCGACGTGTAAATGGCGTACGTGCGGTCGGTCGGCTTCGCGATCGGCGGCGGGTTGCCCCCCGGCCGGCGGGCGAGGTCGCGGGCTATGCGGTCGAGGTTCAAAGCATCGTAATCGCCTGCGGGGAGTTTCGCGGCGATGTAAAAATGCTCCTGCAAGTACATGATGAACTTGTGTTCGACGCTTTACAGTCGGAAGTACATGAACTGAAACCATTGATTATAGAAAATATGCAGAGTGCTATGGAATTGCCGAATGATGTACCGATAATAGCTGAATGTGGGGAAGGAACAAACTGGCTCGAGGCCCATTAATACCTGATCTATTTGAAATTCGTTTCCAGTTCTGCTGCGATCGCTGCGATGATATTGCGGTCGATTCGATGCTCATTCATTGCAGTTTCTGAAACAACAGCGCGATAATTTCTTTCTTCATCCGGCTCAAAGATGATCTCGACGTCGTTAACGATCACTGCAATCTTGTGAGTATAACCAAAAACTCGTAGTTCTGCATAAAACGATCGATCATTCAGTTCACTTATGTTAATGGTAAATTTTTCCGGCACTGCAATATGATTTATTTTTTTGATTGATACTTCCAATTACGTCCTTTCCCTTCTGCCAGCCATTCAATTGATTGTTGGAGGCGACTCAATCGCGTGGCTTCACTCTTTGCGTCGGTTATCCATTCAACGTACTCGCGTTTGAAACTGGGACTGCCTTTATCAAATGTTACCCATGCGGCTTTATTTTTTTTTAGAGCAGGGACAAGATAATCAGGCGTTATTACCACTTTTTTCGAATGCTTGCTAATCGTTTTTGGAACTTTTATTCCTTCGTCATTTAATCGCATTGCCTCTTTCAACCATTTTACCATTACTTTATTCGAAGGCAGATCTTTGACCGATGTGATTTTCCCGATATTGCCCATCGCGTTTTTGCTTTCGTCTCCCCGGAGCGATTCACCATCTTCCATGATACCGGCTTTCCAAAAACCAAAACTGCAATGGTTTTTAAAAGAAGCGAAACTGCACAAACTCCCCTTGTAATCGAAGGCTGGCATCCCCCACTTTATTGTTTCCGCAACATCGGGACAGGTTTTATGAATGAGTTCGCGAAGATGTTCGAGCACAGGTTGCGCAAATGGAGCAGCCCTGGCAATATAACTATCAACGTTGGAATTATAAGAAGAACTCATGATTGAGGGTTTTGTGTTGCTTAGCGGTAGTTCGATCTCACACCAAATTAAAACTTCGCGTTCGCTTTTCCACCGGATTTGTTTCGATGTAATTTTTTTAGTCCATCAGCGCGTTATCCGGGCAGATAGTATTCGCTAAATTTGAAGTTTTGGTCACATAGAAATTATGTGATTTCTCCTTATCAATATAATTTAAAACACGATCGATGAAATCATTAAGAGTGCTGGTTGTCGGCTGCGGAAATATGGGTGCTTCCCATGCTACTGCTTTTCACGAGATGGACAATGTTGAAATTTGTGGTATTGTATCAACGGGCGAAAGTAAATCAGTTTTAAATAAAAAACTAGGTGGTGGCTATACGCTTTACGGTGATTATTACAAAGCAATGAAGCAATCGAGCCCGGATGCGGTTTGTATTTCGACTTATCCGGATACACATGAGGCATTTGCAATTCACGCGTTGGAAAATGATTGCCACGTATTTATTGAAAAACCTCTTGCTGATACAGTCCTGGGAGCAGAGAAGGTTGCTGCAGCCGCAAAGAAGTCTGGCAAAAAATTAGTTGTGGGTTATATACTTCGTCACCACCCGTCCTGGGAAAAATTTATTGAGCTGGCTCAGGGTCTTGGAAAACCATTGGTGATGCGAATGAATTTGAATCAACAGAGCCATGGTATAATGTGGAATGTGCATCGGAATTTAATGAAGTCACTAAGCCCGATTGTTGATTGCGGCGTACATTATATAGATGTGATGTGTCAAATGGTGCGCTCGAAGCCCATGCAGGTTAGCGCCATTGGTGCACGATTAACGGAAGATATCCCTGCCGGAAATTATAATTATGGTCAATTGCAAATTCGCTTCGAGGACGGTTCTATTGGATGGTACGAGGCAGGATGGGGACCAATGATGAGCGAAACTGCCTTTTTTGTTAAAGATGTAATAGGACCGAAAGGCTGCGTTTCCATTGTAGCAAAGGAGGCTGGTAGCAAAGGAAAATCTGATTCCGTGGAGGCTCATACAAAAACGGAATCGATTCGACTACATCATGCAGACATCGATGCAGCAAATATGTTTGTCAAGGACGATGAATGGATAAACCTCGAAGATGAGCCTGATCACCAGGAATTATGCAACAGAGAGCAGCGGTATTTCGTTAATGCAATCGCAGAAAATATCGACCTCACAGATCATATCGATGATGCGGTAAACAGTTTGAGAATCGCGTTTGCTTGTGATGAATCGGTTCGGACGGGGCAGGTGGTTCATTTGAAATAAGGTTCTGGATGAGGATTTGTCAATGAAAAAGCCCGCTGATCGAGTTTGTATTGCAGGAAACAATTTCCCATGAAAAGCCAAAAAGGTGCATTTTCTCCAATGAAAAAACATGTTTTCCCAATGAAAAAATGATGTGATTCTGGTAAAAAGTGCGGTTTCCCCAATGAAAAAGTGAAACAAGAGGATAAAAAAAGGATAAAGTGCTACCTGTTCAATAGTAAATAGGCTATATTTGACTTGGTTGGAAATTACAATCGGTACTTACTAACCATCCATTAAAATTCTAAATTAATAATCATGGCAAAGAAAAAAGCAGCTAAGAAAGCGGCTCCTAAAAAAGCAGCAAAGAAAGCAGCTCCTAAAAAGGCAGCTAAAAAAGCAGCACCAAAAAAAGCGGCTAAGAAAAAATCCGCTCGTAAACCATCAGCAGCATTCATGAGAGCGCTTACTCCAAGTGCAGATCTCGCAGCAGTAGTTGGTTCAAAGCCGCTGCCACGTACTGAAGTGGTTAAAAAAATCTGGGGTTATATCAAAGCAAACAAATTGCAGGATGCTAAGAACAGACGCATGGTAAATGCGGATGCGAAATTGAAGCCTGTATTTGGTGGCAAAGCTCAGGTATCAATGTTTGACATGGCTAAGCACCTGTCGAAGCACCTGAAATAAAAGAATGCCTAAAAGGACTTAAAGGCTTCCATCGGAGGCCTTTTTTTTATGCGCTTACATTTACATCGGTTAAATTTCTCCAAGGAAAAAGCAATCGTACGTAATTTCGAACAGGCATAATCGTTCGTTTCACAATAGCAGCAATTATACTTTTTCAAACTTGATTCTTTCTTCGCAGATTCCTCAAAAACTTTATCCGACATTGACCGATTCAGACCTCATACAAAATTGTATACCTGGCGTTCTTAAGCACACGGTAGTGGGCGGCGGAGATATAAATCGCTCCTATTGCATTCATACCAGTCAACAAAAATTATTTCTTAAAATAAATGACAGCAGAAAATTGCCGGGGATGTTTGCCAGGGAGTCGGCAGGCCTTGATGCGTTGCGAAATACAAATACAATTTCGGTACCCAACGTTCTCGGCCAGGGTAATGAAGATGATCTGCAATATTTGCTATTAGAATGGTTGGACGGCCATCAAGCTCAAACCATCAGCTGGCAAAAACTTGGACGAGATTTAGCCGCGCTTCATCAACATGCTCAAGTTTCATTTGGTTGGGATGAGGACAATTTTATCGGCAGTTTGATCCAGCAAAATCAACCTACGTCAAGTTGGTGCGAATTTTATCGCGAGTATCGAATCATGCCCAATATTAAAAAGCTCAGATTGACCAGGCAATTAACATCGCATCACGAGCAACTCGCTCTTCGCTTATGCGACAACCTAATAATGAGTTCCCCATTGAGCTGCCATCACTTTTACACGGCGATTTATGGTCAGGCAATTTTATGATGACAGTAAAGGGACCGTATGTTTTCGATCCTGCGGTACATAATGGGCATCGCGAAATGGATATCGGCATGACTTTTCTTTTTGGCGGATTTGATCAACAGTTTTACGACGCGTACAATGAAATTTATCCGCTGGAGAAGGATTGGAACAAACGTCTTCACTTAACCCAACTGTATCCGCTACTCGTCCACGCAATCCTTTTCGACGGGAGTTATGTAGCACGCGTGATTCAAACGCTTCAGAAATACAGTTGAGAAGTCGGAAGGAAATTAGAAACCTGCATTTTTGTAACTTCCCCTATGCGATCTTTTATTATCACAGCTATGGCGCTTTTGCTTTCGGCCACGATGGACGGACAGGTTAAAACAGATGCTAAGCTTGTTGAAATCTTAAATCAGAATGGCGACAGCTTAATGCAAAGTGTCTTAAAAAACCCAGCGGCATATAACTATCAGATTATTTATACTCGTATCGACCGAGATCGACGCAATAAACCTTCATTCACCAATTTCTATTATAACGTTGATAGTAAAAGTTATTTCAATCCAGCATCTGTCGTTAAAATGCCGCTCGCATTTTTATCGCTCGAAAAACT
>JACMLR010000405.1 GCA_014379515.1 Chitinophagaceae bacterium | reverse complement strand
GCTTTCGACGGGCCTAAAAAATCTTTTCAATTTCATTTCCCCGTACGGGCCCTCCCTGGCTCCTCCCACCCCCTCCTTCCAGCCACCATGTGTCTCGTCCTAAAATAAGTTTACATGTTTTTGGTAATCCTGCTATTCATTTACAGTTTCATAAAAGTAGTTGTTTTCCCCCATCGTCTATTTACCTGCAGCTTTTCGCCATGGACTAATGCTGGAGTCAACAGTTGGATACTGTGATGGGGTCGTTGTTCATTGTATTTGGTAACGGTTTTCTGTAATAGTACCATCGCTGTGTGTGCATCGGTAATGTGTTCATGTTTTAAGTATTCATTTTTTACGATTCCATTAACGCGTTCCGCAATTGGGTTTTCTAACGGATCACCACTCTGAGTCATGCTTATTTCTATCTTGTTTTCCGTTAACACTTGCACGTATTCGGCACTGCAATATTGTATACCGCGGTCAGAATGGTGAATGAGTGTGTGGGAAGGAACATGAGCGGTCAACGCCATTTTCAATGCAGCAGTGGTATGGACAGCTTCCAGGGTTTCACCAACATGATATCCCATTATTTTGTGCGAGTACGCATCGGTGATCAGACTTATGTATAAAAAGTGGCCTGTCACGGGCAGGTAGGTGATGTCTGCTACCCATAATTGATTCGGTAATTCAGGTGCCCATTGTTTGATCAGGTTGGGATACTTTTTAAACCAATGATAAGAGTTTGTCGTACGAATGGTTCTCCTTTTTTTACGAACCAACAATTTGTGCGTGGCCAATAAATCAAACAGAGCATCTCGACCTAATTTGATCTGATGCTCCAATAGAAACGGCTGCAGCAGGCAGTAAAGTTTTCGACCACCCATCACCGGATGATGGGTGCGTAGTTCCTTTACCTGCTCAACGATCAATTCCTCCTCTGTACGCCATTCCTGGGCTTGCCAGAAGAACTGATAGAATGCCTGACGCGTGACACCAAGAAACCGACAGAGCCGTACCAGGCTTACCGACGGATAACTGTCTTTCATTTCACGGATTACCTGGTATTGGGCTTTTTTCGAATCGGGATCTTTAACTCCTTCTCCGCTTTGTCGATGATTCTGCTATACGCTTCCGCGCGCAGTTGTGCATCTTCCAACTGACGTTCCAGTTCCTTAATTCGTTGCTGCAGTTCGGTGGTGCTTTTTACCTGTTTCATTTTAGTCACAACTGAAGCGTTTAATACACCCAAAGTACAACCATCCTCATTGGTTTCACGCATCATTCCCAAGGTTCGGCGCCAACTTAAAATTGCACATTTACCACGGATGTCATACTTGCGCTGCAAGGCAGCTTGAGTGGCGCTTCCCGATAAATATTCCTCAATTACCTGGCGCTTGAACATTTCCGAATACTGACGAACAGGTCGAACTTGTTGATTGTGTTGTTCCATATTGTCCCATTTTAGAGTTTATTGATCTGTAAACTCATTTCAGGACAAGACAATGTTTACCCGTTTGTAAGAAGTGCCCTTTCATTTTCGCACTCTCCACCTGGAACAGCAAAAACTACATCACACCAATTGTGCATTCGTTACTCACATGATAATCTGGATTCCGCGGATCCAGGTTTGGAAAATTGAATTGTAAATATCGGATAGGAAAGATCCGCACCAATGAGAAGAAATGGAAATTTGAAGAGAAAAAAACATGGCGAACTTCGCACTGTCCCGCTAACAACATTGCAATGAAAACTAACTTCTATAATTTTTATTCAAAAAAATTTTGGTTGCATCGATCACAATTTACCTGGTGGAAATAGAACGCGCCCAATAGACACATTTCTAACCGGATAATGATAGTTCTCTGAAATGAATTCATTACTTACAACACATAAAAAAAGAGGCCTTTCATTTGGAAACAGCCTCTTTTTATTTGTCAACGTTGTTGCCTAGTTGAAATCTTCATTATCAAAATCTTCTTCATTCAAAGATGTAGCGTTGCCTAAATTCAGCATTGAGCCCATCAAATCTTTGAATTCAATTTTTCCGTCAACTATTTTTTTGCTGATAACGGAATAAGCCGCGAGGCCATGAAGTACAAACTCCATTAACAGGGCTGCTTCTTTTTCATTTACATGCTTAAAGAATTTCTTTACCAGCGCATGCAACCCATCAACCTTGTATAGTTGCTGTATCTTTTCTTCGTCTTTATTATTAAAAAAAACATTCAATGAATTCCCCTTATCGAACCATGTTTGTACAGAACGATATGGATTTTCTTCTGTTTGCTGCGCAGAAGCACGTTTCTTTTTTACTGCATCGGGGTTAGGAAAATATTGAACGAACTGGGAACGGATTGCTTTATCGAGAAGATTCATCGCGACCTGGTACGGCCCTTCCTGTTCGCCTTCATAAACAAGCTCGATTTTTCCCGTGATCGACGGAATGATCCCTGGTAAATCGCTCAGCCAAACCATCGTTTCTTTTTCCCGGTTGATGATTGCACGACGCTCCGCAGTGCTCAACGCATTTTCGTATGCAGAAATGCTAAGCCTCGCAGAAACACCACTTTTCTTATCGACATACTCATTACTTCTGGCCTCGAACGAAATTTGTTCGATCAGTCGTTTCACGAGGTCGCTCATCTTCACTCTTGATTTTTGATCTTCGTGAATTGCAGCTTCCTGTTCTGTAATTGATAAGGCAGTATCGATTGATTTTGGATAATGCGTCAGTATCTGGCTTTCAATACGGTCTTTTAACGGCGTCACGATCGAACCGCGATTGGTGTAGTCCTCAGGATTCGCAGTAAATACGAACAGGATATCTAGCGGCATGCGCAGTTTGAAACCGCGTATCTGGATATCACCTTCTTCCAAAATGTTGAACAATGCCACCTGGATCCGCGCTTGCAAATCCGGAATTTCATTTATTACAAAAATGCTCCTGTTACTGCGGGGAATTATCCCGTAGTGAATCACACCTTCATCAGCAAAACTCAGTCGTAAATTTGCAGCTTTGATTGGATCAATGTCTCCAATAAGATCCGCAACGCTTACATCCGGGGTTGCGAGTTTTTCGCCATAACGTTCGGAGCGGGCCATCCAGTCAATCGGGGTATCATCGCCTTTCTCAGCAATTAGTTGCCGGGCATATTTTGAAATTGGTTTTAATGGGTCATCATTTATCTCACTACCCGCAACAACAGGTATTAGCTCGTCAAGTAAGTCAATCATCTGTCTCGCCATTCTCGTCTTTGCCTGGCCTCTTAAGCCAAGGAATAAAATATTATGTCGCGACAATAATGCTCTTTCAACATCAGGTATGACCGTATCTTCATATCCGATTATTCCCGAAAACGTACTTTCTTTATTTTGAAGTTTTTTGATTAGGTTACTTCGAACCTCTTCTTTAATTGTTTTAAATTGATAGCCACTCTTCTTTAATTGCCCCAGTGTCTTAATTTCTTTTGTCTTCATGTATCAGTATTGCTTTTGTAATTCGTTTAATAATTTTAGCTCCGCTGGTTCTGGTTCCTGCATCACGTAGCGCTCAATACGGTTAGTGGTCATCATGTCCAATATGCCAACTACACACTGGTAACTCGCATTGATTGTAGGTTTGATTACTATCAATGATTTTTTATCTCCAAGATCTTTGCGTTGTACTTCGATCAACGCTTGCAATTTATCCTTCACAATTCTTTTTCCGGCGGCCAGTTCGCTGCCTGTATAGTAATAAAAGTTGGTATCAGACAATAGTATAAGGTGAAGCGTTGAAGCCGCCGCCGTCTCTTGTTGTGATAATTTCTGAGTATCAGACACGAGCTTGTTTTTTGTCGGCTCCGCGAGAAATACATTGAAATAAAACCACGAGATACTAAGGACAATAATCCCGAGTACGATAAATAGAAGGGTTCTGATTTTCATTAATACACAGTTTTTCTTCGGCCACTTTCAAAATCTTTGAATATAAATGCTCCGAGTTTATCAAGCGTTGCAAAAAATGCTTTTCCGTTATTCGTTTCCGTGAATTCTTGAACAAATCGCTGCAAGTAAGGGTCGGTTGCAATCATAAATGTGGTGATCGGCACTTTTAACTTCTTGCACTGGGCCGCTAAATTCAAACACCTTGCAGTAATTTTACGATCAAGCCCAAAACTGTTTTTATAATAACGTTTTCCAACTTTTAAACAAGTCGGCTTTCCATCTGTGATCATAAAAACCTGCTTGTTCGGGTTCCTTCTTTTTCGCAAAATATCCATGGCAAGTTCAAGACCTGCAACCGTATTTGTATGGTAAGGACCCACCTGCAGGTAAGGCAGATCTTTAATTTCCACCGTCCAGGCATCATTCCCAAACACAACAATATCCAATGTGTCTTTGGGATATTTCGTTGTGATCAATTCGCTTAGCGCCATTGCAACTTTTTTTGCTGGCGTTATCCTGTCTTCTCCATAGAGAATCATAGAATGCGAGATGTCAATCATCAATACAGTCGAGGTTTGCGCTTTGAAATCGGTTTCCCGAATTGCAAGATCATCCTCATTCATGCTGAAGCTTTCTATTCCATGGTTGATCTGGGCATTTAGTATAGAGGTAGTGAAATCGATTTGCTCGATCATGTCGCCAAAACGAAAAGGCCGGGTCTCTGGATTTATTTCATCACCCTGTCCTGGTTTAAAACTATGATGATCTCCTTGTTTTGTTTTCTTCAGTTTGCCGAAAATTTCTTCTAATGACCGTTTGCGAATCCCCTGTTCGGTTTTCGGGGTGATTTTAATTTCACCCTGCTGGTTTTTATCGTCGATATATCCTTTGTCTTTTAACTCCTCGATGAAATCGCCCATACCATAATCCTGGTTTGTCATTTCATATTCTTTGTCGAGTTGGTTCATCCAGCTCAATGCTTCACTAACGTCGCCATTCGTGTAACTGAGAAGCTGCATAAAGATGTCGAGTAATTGCTCAAATTTTGATTTGCCTTCCTCGTTTGGATCGAATTTGGAAAAATTATGTCCTATCATATCTCACTATTTCTTTTTCAAATTGCTGGTAACTGTTGTGTCGGAGTGCAAGGGGTAAGTGGAGTATCGCCGGTTGATGGCGACCCATTCTTCTTCACTGTAAGTTCGGACTAACTATATAATAAAAAAAATCCCGGAATGTTCAATTCCGGGATTCGAAAACCTGGTTAAAGCTTAATTTATTTGGCTGGTGCTCATGGCTTTTTGTTTCCAGAATCGGGAGCCGGTATGGTAATAGCACCTGGTTCCGTCGTAGTTGCTGGATTTCCGGCCTTAAACATTTGTTTCCATTCGGTTATCTGCCCCAGAAATTGCGCACAGGAATAAATATCCTGGGCAAAGCCTTCTTGCTTCGCATTTAGCAATGTTGCGCGCTGGTTCATATAAGAAATCGCCTGGTTGCCCAATTCCTGCTCCGTCATATTTTCATCGCCCAACGAACGATAATAACGCATCTGTTCTTTTAAATCTTTTTCTACTGAAGCGCTCACCTTCGCCGCTAGTCCAAGGTCGCCACTTTCATAAGCCGCTAGTAAGAAACTCATGGAAACCCGATTGTGCTGATTGGCGCGGTTAGAAGTCATACCATAAGGCACGTTGGAATTTAGAACCATTTGATCATAACGCTGCAAGACTTTACGCGCGGAATCTTTTTTATCATTATAGGCAAGGCTCAGTCCGAGAAATGCATGTGCAGCACGAATGCTATTGATATGCCGGCGATTTTCTTCATCGAAGAAAGTCTTTGGCACATTGGCATTTCCGTAAGCAAATTTCTCCATCATCACTTTGTAGCTAATATCCCGTGCAATATTTCCCTGCGGATTTTTATTTTCAACAGGTACGAGGCGATAGGAGAGACCTTCTGCTCTCGTATACTTTTCAAGGCCCAGTTCTTCCAGTTCCTGGGTTGAAGTAAAATAGATAGGGCGTTGCCATTTGTTTGCCGCGATTAAAGCAAGTATTGCGAGATCATTTTTTTGAAGGAAACTTTTCTTAATGTCAAGTTTTAATTCTGACACCACCGTGTCTTCCGGGTTGAACTTCATCGTTCTTGAAACGAGTGCCACATCAACCGGTACACTAACTTTACTTACCGGGAATGTATTCAAATATTCATCATCGCCTGCAAGGACCTGGTATCTCGGATCATCGCTCGCCGTTACAGTTTTCAGGATCGTGTATAAGTCGTGATACTTGTTTTGATCGAATAATGAAACGGGGTTGTTCGGAATATTATAACGACTCAGATACGCAGCGCCAAATACAGCCTCCCGTTTAGTGCCTTCGATTTGTTCAGGTGTAAACAAAACATCAGCGGGTGCACTTTCATTTACACGGTAACGAAGTTGATTGATGTACCAGTCGGTCCCTAGTAAACTGTAATTCATAACACGCAAGTCACGACGGTTGCCGGCAACTTCCTGCGTGTACCAAAGCGGATAGGTATCATTATCACCAAACGAAATAACAATTGCATCTTTCTCGCAACTTTCAAGGTAGTTTTTACCAAGATCATAGGCGAGTGTTTTCTGACTGCGGTCATGATCATCCCATTCCTGCGATGCCATCAAAACAGGCACAGCCAAAACAGAGATGCCTAACGCAAGATAATTTGCACCCGCACCTTTTATGAATTTCTCAAACAGCTCCTTTAACCAGAGTGCTCCAAGGCCTATCCAAATTGCAAATGCATAGAATGAACCAACATATGCATAATCACGTTCCCTCGGTTGGAACCCTGCCTGGTTAAGATAAATAACGATCGCAAAACCGGTACAGAAAAAGAGCAAAAACGACACAAGCAGGTCGCGCTTGTTTTTCTTTAATTGATACGCGAAGCCAAGTATACCGAATACCAGTGGCAGGAAAAACAACTTGTTATTTGCTTTGTTTCCCTTGCCTGCGGATTCAGGAAGCACACTCGTATCACTTATATTAAAAAGGTTATCGATAAAGCTGATTCCACTCGCCCAGTTACCATCGCGGGCATTCCCAAATCCTTGCAGATCGTTTTGTTTGCCTGCAAAATTCCAAAGAAAATATCGGCCATACATCCAGTACGTTTGATAGTGCAACAGGTATCGGATATTGTTGGAATAGCCAGGTTGTTCACCAGCATCGAGCCCGCCGAAAACCCGATAGACATATTCCTGGTTCCGCTCATTACCGTTATCATGCATACGCGGGAATAATTTCGGACCAATTTTATTCGCATTCCAATCAGGATGTTGCGTTAAAAGCTGGTCGACTTCGCCCTGATTTGGTTTTCCACCCCAATCCTGTTTTCTCTTCTCACCAACAACATTGTATTTGTCTTGTCCTTTTACATATAGATCACCAACAGCTACAGTTGGCGGACGATACGTGAAATCAGGACCATAAAGAATTGGCCAGTCTCCATACTGATCACGGCTCAAATAACCAACAAGGCTCACCGGGTTGTCGACATTATACATATCAACCGATGGGTTGGCAGATGAACGAATTAACGTGGTGAAGTAAGTGGAATAGCCAATGATCACAAACACAGTAGAAAGTACTGCGATCTTCAGGAATGAATATATTCTTTCTTTAAAATAATAGCAAAGCCCAACCACAGCACCAATCAACACTAACAAACCGAAACCACTCAATGCTGAACTGATGAATGGAAAACAAAACAATAAGAGTATTGCGGCTAACCAAACACCGAAGCCAGAAAACTTCCTGACCTGGTTTTCTTTAAACCGCAATCCTAAAATCAACAGGCCAAAGAGGAGTATAAAATAGACAGCAAATCCTACGAAGAATGGTGTTCCCAGTTTATTAACGAAGAAGATGTCAAACGCTCCTGCACCATTAATACTCCATTGAATAATGGCAACCTGAACAATGCCTACGATCACACAACCGATTAAAAACGCCCATAGTGCGCCCCAGCGACTGACTGTATAACGTTTGAAATAATACACCATCACAATGGCTGGGATTGTCAATAGGTTCAATAAGTGTACACCGATTGAAAGCCCCATCATGAAGAAGATAAAAATGATCCATCGATCCGCGCGTGAAAATTTGTGGCCATCGGTTTTGCTTTCCTGGTCAACTTCATGTTCCCATTTCAGAATTGCCCAAAAGACGATCGCGGTAAACAAAGACGACAACGCATAAACCTCTCCTTCAACAGCGCTATACCAAAATGAATCAGAGAATGTATACGCAAGGGCACCAACTACACCTGCACCCATAATGCTGATCAGTTGTTGATTGGTTAACTCGTTACCGTTGCCATTCAAGTGAACGATTTTTCTTGCGAAGTGCGTAATTGTCCAAAACAGAAAAAGTATGGTGAACCCGCTGGCAAGCGCACTCATGAAGTTTACACCACGGGCTGCGCTCATTGGATCATCACCAAACAGGACAATAAAGAAGCGTCCAAGCAAGGTGAAAAGAGGTGCTCCCGGCGGATGCGGAATTTGTAATTTAAAGGCACTGGAAACGAACTCACCGCAGTCCCAAAAGCTGCCGGTTGGTTCCATAGTCAAAACATACACTGTACAGGCTACGAGGCACACGATCCATCCTACAATGTTGTTCAATCGTTTGAAGGTCATATTGAGTTGATTTTTTAAAACTGGGCAAACCTACATGAAATTTGACTACTTCCAAACAGGGGAAGTGCGGGTAAATGATGATTTAAGATTTAGGCACTTCGATTTCTCCAAGCCATCCCTTATTTATGGTGGGGCAAACTCCCAGCCAGCCAGAAGAAACCATGTCCAGAAGAAACAGGCCAGTTAAGAAATCGTATTTTGCAAACGTTGGATCCGGAGCTGTTTTCTTTGATTCAACCCCATTCATTATAAATATTCGTCAATCGATGTTCACTCGTATCCTCACAATCAGTTGTTTTCTGTCAGTAAGTTTTCTGTTTTGCTCTTCTCCCAGGAAAATAACGGCCACGACTATTCCGACTTCTGTCGACAGTTCCGCACCAAAATCACCCAATCCACCAGTTATGGAAGTTCCACCCGTGATTCTAGCGCCGGTAAAACCGCCACGCACCGACTTATTTCTGGCGAATTTGCTAAAACAGCAGCTTGGCGATTTTTCAGCATATATCAATCAGCCAGATTCATTACGACTGCAAATCATCTATACTAAAATAGATCGGAGCGATGCGAATAAGCCAATCTTTACTGACTACTATTTCAATGTTAGTGCGGATCAATACTTTTATCCGGCCTCTACAGTGAAGATGCCTGTTGCCTTGCTGGCTTTGCAGCGATTAAATGAATTGAAACTTCCCGGGCTGACTAAAAGCAGCACGATGATCACGAAGGCCGGTTATAGCGCACAAAATGAAGTGTTCAACGATCCAACGGCACCTGATGGCCGTCCCAGCATCGCTCATTATGTCAAGAAAATTTTTCTTGTGAGTGACAACGATGCATTCAATCGTCTTTACGAATTTCTTGGCCCGGAATACATCAACACGAATTTGCGGCAAATGGGGTATAAGTCGGCAGCAATTCAACACCGGCTCGAACGCTTTCTTACTGAAGATGAAAACCGCCACACGAATCCCGTAACATTTTATGATGAGACCGGGAAGTTGCTGTACGATCAACCAATTCAATTTAATCAGCAACCCTATACGGAGCGAAATGATAAACTTGGTAAAGGTTATTATAAAGGAGACAAACTTCTTGCCGGGCCGATGGATTTTTCATTTAAGAATCGTCTTGGATTGGAAGACCTCCATGGGATACTTAAAAGCATTTTGTTTCCGAACGAGGTTCCCGAAAAGCAACGATTCCGGGTTACTGCTGAAGATTACAAATACGTTTGGAAATTTATGTCGCAATATCCTGGAGAAACCTTTTATCCGTCTTATGATCGCCCCGACTATTGGGATGCGTATTGCAAGTTTTTATACTGGGGCGCAACGAAAGAGCCGCTTCCTAAAACGATGCGAATTTTTAATAAGGTGGGGGATGCATATGGATTTTTGATTGATGCCGCCTATGTAGTCGACTTTGAAAAGAAAATCGAATTCATGCTTTCGGCGTCGATGTATTGCAATAGCGATGGGATACTGAATGATGGCAAATATGATTATGATTCTATCGGTTTGCCATTTATGAAAAAGCTCGGTCGCGTAATTTATGAACATGAGGTTACCAGGAAAAGGGGAAGGATGCCGGATTTGTCGGGGTTTAAGATGGTGTACGAGAAGTAATGTGCGAAATGTGGAAATATGAAAATGTGCGAAATTCTTTGTTCAGTGGCGTTGATTGATGAATGAGTATGTGCGAATGGCGAATGTCGAATGTGCGAATTTGATGCGTATGAATTTCGAAGTGAATGGGCGAAATGTGGAAATGTGGAAATGCGCGAAATTCTTTGTTCAATGTCTTTGATTACTGTAATGGGAGGATGTGCGAATGGCGAATGTGCGAATTCTTGTGTGCAGAAATTTTTTTGATCTGTTGGACGCTCCTTTTTTATGCGTCTCCCTTAAGTCCTGAAAGGACGAAATATAAAAGCGATGGGCGACAGCCCATCGTCAGATGCCCCCGCGAAACTAAGCCCTGAAGGGGCATGATAGAATCTCGCGAATTGGATTTGCGAATGTGTGAATTGTGTGGCGGATTTCGTTATCTGTTGGACTGCCAGTATGGTGCGTTTGAGTTAAGTCCTGAAAGGACGAAATATAATAGCGATGGGCGACAGCCCATCGTAAGGAGGGCTCTATGAATTACAGCCCTGACAGGGCGCGATAACGATTCGCAATTGCGGATGGACTTGACCATGCGCGAATTGAGAATGACGAATGTGCAAATTCATCGCACACGCTGAGCCCGTATTATTCGCGCTAATTCGCGTTCTTTTCTCACCAACATTCGTTCGTTAATTAAATCATCGTCATAATAAGTGTTTGCTAATCGCTAATTGATTTATTTTCGCCGCATTCCGCAATTGTAAATCATCAATCAAAATGCAAGCAACATTGGAAACTATGCAACTCTCTTCCCTATTACAAAAATTTAATGAGCCCGAGACATTGAAAATGGCCAAGCTTGGCCGTGAATTGCGCGCAAAAGGCGCCGATGTGATTGATTTGAGTCTTGGCGAACCAGACTTCGATACACCGGTTCATATTAAAGAAGCTGCAAAGAAAGCGATCGATGATAATTTTAGTCATTACACACCAGTTGCAGGTTACCTGGATTTGCGCGAAGCTGTGTGTGAAAAACTAAAACGCGATAATAATCTCGAATACAAACCAGAAAACATTGTTGTTTCAACTGGTGCAAAGCAGAGTTTGGCAAATGCAATCCTGGCGCTTGTGGATGCAGGTGATGAGGTTGTCATTCCAGCGCCGTTTTGGGTAACCTATTCGGAACTGGTGAAAATCGCTGGTGGTATTCCGGTGATCGTTCCTACGACCATGGAGAACCACTATAAAATGAATGCTGAAGAATTGGAGACTGCTATTACCGCCCGTAGCAGGGTGTTTCTTTTTTCTTCGCCATGCAATCCATCGGGGTCGGTGTATTCGAAAGAAGAATTGAAAGCGCTTGCTGCCGTTTTAAAAAATCATCCGGAGATCGCAATTATTTCTGATGAAATTTATGAATATATCAATTTTATTGGCAGGCATGAATCGATTGCTCAATTCGACGAGATAAAAGAACGTGTAATTATCGTCAATGGACTTAGCAAAGGATTTGCAATGACCGGCTACCGACTCGGTTACATTGCTGCAAACACGATGATAGCCAAAGCATGTGAAAAAATACAGGGACAATTCACAAGCGGTGCTAACGCCGTGACCCAACGGGCAGCCATAGTCGCACTAACAACCGACTTGAAACCTTCGCTTGATATGACTGCAGAATTTGCGCGCAGACGCGCCCGCGTAATGCAATTGATTTCTGAAATACCTGGTTGGAAATGTGCTGAACCAGATGGCGCATTTTACGTATTCCCTGAAGTGGACGCGTATTTTGGTAAAAGCGTGGATGGCGAAGTAATCGCAAATGCGGATGATCTTTGCATGTACTTATTAAATACTGCGCATGTTTCCACCGTAACCGGACGTGCTTTCGGGTCGCCAAATTGTATCCGGCTTTCTTTCGCCAACAATCTTGAAAAAATTGAAAAGGCGTATGTGAGGATAAAAGAGGCGTTGAAGCGATTAGGTTAGAGTATAGAATATCGAATATAGAATATAGAATGTAGAAGTAGGGTCCGTTCCAATTCGATATTCTACATTCTATATTCGATATTCTATATTAAACTCCATACCCTCTAACTACTCCCGGTATCAAACTACTCAAATCACCAATCTTCACCGGCTTGCCTGAATCAATACTATTTCGAGCTGCAATACCTATGAGCACCGAAAACGCGCCGTCGCGACTGCCAGCCGCTTGTTTATAGGGATCAGGAGTTGATTCAAAGATTTGTTTGCGCAATCGAGTATCGCCACCGCCATGGCCAGCTTCGGAATTTGAAATTTTAAAGGTTTCTCGTTTTCCAAAATTTGTGGTGAGCATGATTTCATCTGCGGCCTCTTCCTGCCATGGTTGGTTCTCTTTGATCCAGGCGTCGATTCTTCCTTTGGTTCCATTGAATGCAATTCGGTATCCTTCATAAGGAGAATAAGTTGTTAGTGAATAGCTCACCTGCACCTTATTAGCATATTTGATTTGAACAGCCATCTTATCAAAAATATCGACGTCTTCACGCCACACGCAACCATCGCGATGATATCCATCGTGTTTTTCATTATCTGCATATAGTGCCATCAACCGCTTGTCTTTGGTGATGTCTTTGTAGAATTTGCATTCGCTTTTATGCGGGCATGGCCGGCAATGTGTATGGCGGAATGGATTATTCTTTCCGTAGAAATCCAGGCTACCCAAAGCGCTTACTTCTTCGGGATCTGAGTTGATCCACCAATTTAGCAAATCGAAATGATGGCTTGCCTTATGAACCAGCAAAGAGCCACTGTGTTTGCGTAACCGATGCCAGCGCCGGAAATAATCGGCGCCGTGGTAAACATCGAGATACCAATGAAAGTCTACTGAAGTGATTTTTCCGATTGCATCGCTTTGCAGCAATTCGTAAATTTTTTGCCGATGTGGCGAATAGCGATAGTTAAAGGTGACGCGTACTTTTTTGCCGGTGCGTTTTTCTGTATCGAGAATTGCCTGGCATTTCTTTTCGTCGATCGTCATGGGCTTTTCTGTAATGATATCAGCTCCATATTCCATTCCCTTTATTATGTGTTCGTGATGCACACCATCAACAGATGTTACGATCAGTTTTTGGGGCCGCACCTCCTGCATCATTTTGTCGAAGTCGGTATAGGTGGCGCAATTGAGCCCGAGCATTTTTTTTGCCGTTTCAACACGGCCCGGATTAATATCGCAGAGCCCGGCGAATTCAATTGTATTCATGTATTCCTGGATGACCGGCGTTCCCCACATTCCAATTCCGCGATGGCCGGTACCAACCATTGCGATTTTTGTTTTTGCTGAAGGAATTACTGGGAGCATCGGAGTAATGG
>JACMLR010000404.1 GCA_014379515.1 Chitinophagaceae bacterium | reverse complement strand
TTATAAGTTTTTTCATCCTTTCAGTGGCAGTGTACTATTTAGTTTAAAGAAAGGAAATATCGTTTTTACGCGCAATACTAATGCACTGGAGGAATCGATAGAAGATGGCGTCAATGGATTTTTTTTGACGGATGACATCATGACTGACAGCAAAAGAATTATCCAAGTAATGAATGACAATGACACGATCAAAAAAGTCAGGAAAAATAGTTTTGAGGCGATCATGCAAAACCATTTTCCTGCGGTTGTAAAAGATTATTTTAATATGGAAGTGTATGAAGTTCTCGGTTCTAATAGCTAACTATAATAACAGCAGGTATCTTGCAACAGCGCTCGACAGCGTGCTGGCACAGTCATATACCAACTGGGAGATCGTACTTGTTGATGATGCTTCAACAGACGATTTTTTTACTGTTGTGGAACCTTACTTACAAGATCCGCGAATACATTTGTTTCACAATGATTTCAATCATGGCTGTGGTTTCACAAAGAAACGTTGTGTAGATTTAGCTGACGGAGAAATCCTGGGTTTTCTTGATCCCGACGATCAGCTTGATAGTGAAGCATTGAAGGTTATGATCATGGCTCATCAGCAAAATCGGAATTGCGGCATTATTCATTCAACGCACTTCGTTTGTGATGAGAACCTCGTTGTTAAAAGAGTTGCTGAATACGTGAGGGCTCTCCCGGAAAACACACCCTATCTATTGCTTAATGATGGTCGAATACATCATTTCGCTACTTTCCGGAAATCAAATTATTTACAAACTCCTGGAATCGAAGCAACGAATTTGCGAGCTGTCGATCAGGATCTATATTATAAACTTGAAGAAACGGGTTCAGTCATGTACCTGGAGCAACCGCTTTATTATTACCGAATTCATCCCGGCGGCATTTCAACAACCGGAAAAGAATCAGAGACTGCTATTGTTCATTATGCCATTGTTCGAGATCGCTGCCGAATAAGAATCGCAGCGCTTAAAAAACAAAGTCCTTCTTATAATCGTCAAATGATAAAACGATACAGGACACGGTATTTCAAAATCAGCGCTTTCTATTGGTCACGTAAAGGCAATTGGTTTTATTGCCTCTCACATTTGCTGGTCTATCCATTTGTCGGCGGCGCATCCAATCTGATTGGTTACATGAAAAAATTTCCGCAGCAAGGGTTTGGTCTCCTGAAAAAATCGTTCGTTAGTAATTATGAGATAAAATAAACTTAGCCAGCTTTTTTGTAAACCCGAACATAATCGATCACGTACCTCGCCGGTAGCCGCGCTTCATCCAGCGGCCCGGCGACTATTGCATTTACCTCCAGGCTCAACACAAGAAATTCCGGAACCTTCGAAATATTGGTTCTTGTCTCGTACGACTTGACTCCATCAACGTAAGTGACATATGAATCTGGGGTCCACTCCAGGGCAAAGGTGTGAAAATCATCTGCGGTCTTTCTCATTGCACCAAACACGGGCCCTGCAACCTTATGCGTTTTTCCATAACCGCCCCAATGCAACGTATGACTGACTGAATCTTTGCGTTCATGATGAAAATATTCGAACACATCAATTTCTACTCCACTTGTTGCGGGTTCACCATAATCCTGGTTGCGGGACGACTGCAACCAAAAGGAAGGCCAGGCGCCAGTAAGCTTTGGTATTTTTACACGGCATTCAAAATAGCCGAACGTTGTTTCGAAAAGTCCTTCTGTATCGACAATCCCAGCTATTATTTTTCCGTCCGATTTTCTCGCCTCTATTACAAGATGCCCTTTTCCATCAATGCTAATAGCCGATTTTTCGTTGAATGCATCTCCTCTTGCACCCAGGGCACGGTACTTCCATTTTGCAGAATTCAATTTCGTCCCATCAAACTCATCCGACCAATACAATTTGTATCCCTTTACTGGAATTTGTTTTGAATCGCTTTCACTATTGCAGGGCTTGCCGAAAGTTGTCATCGAGAACAAGGCTGCTGCTACCAACAATGCATGCATATTGCGTATTTCCTCAAAGGAAAATATTAACTCTGACACTTAACACTCTTGATATTAAGTTATCGTTATGTCCGTAGTAAGGAAACTTAATACTAAAATGACCATGATTAAAATTTCATTTAACAAGATCAAAATACTTTCGTGCATAATTAAACATGGTTCATGCAGCTTATTGATATCCTGGTTTTGTTGATCTCATTTCTTTCCTCTCTTTTTGCAAGTTCGAAAACAATATTTATTGCCAAAAAGAAAAATCTTTTCGATGAACCGTCGGAGCAGCGAAAAGTTCACACAACAAAAACACCGAACCTTGCGGGCGTGGCGATTTATTCTTCTTTCGCATTTACCGTTACC
>JACMLR010000403.1 GCA_014379515.1 Chitinophagaceae bacterium | reverse complement strand
GCTGCGTCAGCGCATCACGGAACTGACTTTTCTTATAGATATCAATCAATCCCTTTTCATACATGAACATCATCGCCTGAAGCGTAGCTGAAACTTTTGTAAGTGAAGCCAGGTCGTATAAAGTTTCGGAGCTAACAGGATTGGTTTTCTCATACGTTAAAGAACCAAATGATCGTTCATAGATCACTTTACCGTTTCTTGCAACAAAAACCTGGCACCCCGGTGTTGCACCCGTGTTGATTGCTTCATCGGCAATCCTCTCGATTTGTTCCAATGTCCGGCTATTCATGTGTGCGTCTTCCGGAGTGGAATACACAAATCGGTTAATTGATTTTGTGGTCACTCCTGCACCCTCTTTCAGCTTAGCAGATGCGGTGAATGGCAACCGCCCGCTTGCACTCAGTCCACCAAAAATTACCTGCGGCACTGCCTTTAAAGTTTCAGGGGTATTCGTGTATGCAGTAATGACGGTTGAGAAATTTTCCGCTGATTTCAGAAAAGTTTCATTACCAAAATCGCAATATATGATTTCGCGCGAGGGCGCAAGTTGATTAAGCAACCTGTTTAACCTTTCAATCACGGATGGTGGCGTTTGGGGGAAAATACCAACAATGATTACTTCCTGATCGGTTAAAGCATCTGATAAATCGAGCAAGTCTGTTTTATCGTTTACTGTAAAATATCCGGCACTCACGTATTTTGACAGATAGGAGTAAAACAACTGATTAGGTATAGTCTCATCGCTGGTTATGAATGCGAAGTGTTTGTTTTCGAGCGATGCAATGGGAAGGGTGTTATTGGTGTTACGTACAACCGTGATGGAACTTTCGTAAAGCTTTTGTTTTAGCAGTTGCGCCCCAGACCCCGTAAGCTTCGCCGTTAAATTGTCCAGGTTGATTTCCTTTTTTGCAAAGAGACCTGCCTTGTATTTTGCTGCTAGAATTTTCCGCACACTTACATTAAGCTGCTCTTCATATTTATTTTCCGCCTTTATTAATTTTTTGATCTTCCGAATGGCTTGTGGTATATCCTGTGGCCCTATAAGGATGTCATTACCGGCCTGAAAAGCTAACACTTCGGCATCACCCTCTCGATTTTTTTCAGTAACAAGTTTTATTTGACTCAGATCAACAAATGAAAGGCCTTTGAAATCCATTTTTTCTTTCAGCCAATTACCAGTAAACAGCAGCGACAACGTTGACGCATCGAAACCATTTTTCTTAACGAGTTTTGCGTTGTCGTAAAAAAGCGGAAAGGTTGTAGATGCCGGCATAACTCCAGTAACTTGATTCTCAAAAAGTCTTTTAAAAGGGAATGCAGCAACGGAGTCAATACTCGCATGGATACTTGGCAAGTTGTTTGAAATATCAACTATTGTTAATCCTTTTACGGTAAAATGTTTTGCGCAAGCCAACACACCATGGTCTTGTAATCCATTCGTAAACGCAGCGGCCTTATCTGCTACATTAACTTTATTTTCTCCGAATGAACGATAACTGATCATCGGATCCTGCGGATCATTATTGATATCTGCGAGCGGCGCGAAATTTAGGTTCAATCCCATAACTTTCATCTGACGTGCTGTCTCACGACCCATTTCGTAGATCATTGAATCGTTTGAGATAGCTCCTAAAATCATGGGTCGTGGAAAACTAATCGTACTATCAATCATTTGTCCTAATCCCCACTCTGCATCCTGCCCTACGAAAAGTGGAATTTTAGAAACCCGCTGAAACTTTTGCGTGGCAGCAGCTTGATGGAAAGGCGTCTCCTGTTGAAATATTATGCCCCCGACCTCGTGACTTTTAATATCATTAGCAATTCCTTCCAAGACATCGGAACCGGCGTGGGCCGGAATAACGATCATGAACAATTGGCCGATTTTCTCGTCCGCATTTAGCGTAGTAAAAACGCTGTCGACCCAGTTGTTTTTGCCAGGTTGAGCGTGAACTGTAAAAAATGCTACTAAAAGGAGAAAAAAGACGGACAAAACTTTTTTATGCATCAGACCGTTTGGTTTTGAAATGGAGGATTATAGGCGCAACTTTACGAGCCTTCAAGTTATAAAATTAGTTAATTGGGAGTGGTTTTCGCACATCTTAACCTGTGAGATGGAGCAAGTCAAGATAGTTCGATTGCTCACCCGGTTAATGGAATAATTTTAAATGATAAACGTATGAAGTTCATTCAATTATTTACAAAAATACCCAACTATAAGAAGTTTGGTTACATGCCCAGACACTACGACCCTAAAGAGGAAGAACGAAAGGAAAGAGAGTTACGTATCCAGCAGGAGTTGTTAAGTACGCAGGAACGGGAAAAAAGGGAAGATGATGAGAAGCATGCCTATCGTACGCGCATTGCGGGTTCCTTTAAGACGGCAAAAAAAACAGTTTCGCCGCAATCCGATCCATCTTCGAGCATGTTGCGGCTGATTATCACTTTAATCATCACGCTCGGATTGATCGCTTTTTTGCAGTTTGGAAAAATAGCGCTGGTCGGCGTAGCGTTCGTGATTATTCCTTTTTATTTGTATTTGAAATTCAGAAAGTTCAGGCGTTAATCCGCACATTTGTTTCGTTAGTCTAAGCGATAATTCATTCATGCCTGATATTATTCAGCTCTTACCGGATTCTATTGCAAACCAGATTGCAGCTGGCGAGGTTGTTCAGCGTCCTGCCTCGGCAGTGAAAGAACTGATGGAAAATGCGATCGATGCAGAAGCTTCTCATATTAAGTTGATCTTGAAAGAAGCTGGTAAAACACTCTTGCAGGTAATCGATGATGGCAAGGGTATGACGGAAACGGATGCCCGAATGAGTCTTGAGAGACACGCTACATCAAAAATCAGAAAAGCGGAAGACTTGTTCAGCCTTCGGACAATGGGATTTCGCGGTGAAGCCCTGGCATCGTTGGCCGCAGTTTCTCAGCTGGAAATGAAAACTCGGCCACAGGGTGAAGAGTTGGGAACATTGTTGGTCGTAGAGGCTTCCGAGGTGAAACGGCAGGAGCCCGTTGCTTGCGAAAAGGGCACAAGTATTTGTGTTAAGAACCTTTTTTATAATATTCCGGCGCGCAGGAATTTTTTGAAGTCCAACGCAAGTGAATATCAACACATCGTGGATGAATTTCAGCGACTGGCGTTATCGCACCCGGATATTGCCTTTCAACTCATCGAAACAGATTCGCTGGAATACGATTTGCCTCCTGGTAAGTTGAGCCAGCGTATCGTTAGCATATTTG
>JACMLR010000402.1 GCA_014379515.1 Chitinophagaceae bacterium | reverse complement strand
TGGATTTGCCAACCAGTTTGGCGATTTGGCCGGATTGCAAAATCTCGTCCCGCCCTTACGGCTTAGCTTTTCACCTTATATCAGTGGTGGATATCGAAGCACTCCCGTATTGATGGAGGCAAACAAAAACGAGTGGTTACCGAGTGGTGGTATGGATGTGAAGTACGGAATTGATGAAAGTTTCACACTGGATGCAACGCTTATTCCGGATTTTGGCCAGGTGATTTCCGATAACGTTGTCAATAATATCTCGCCCTTTGAGGTACAGTTTCGGGAGAACCGGCCCTTCTTCACGGAAGGAACGGAGCTGTTT
This sequence comes from Chitinophagaceae bacterium, assembly GCA_014379515.1. Classification (GTDB taxonomy): domain Bacteria; phylum Bacteroidota; class Bacteroidia; order Chitinophagales; family Chitinophagaceae; genus Endoryza. The sequence continues at coordinate 3,456 of JACMLR010000402.1, read as the reverse complement.
AATAAAGCTGGAATTTTTTATTCGAGGCGAGTAGGAGATGTGCCGGAACGGTATTTCGGAATTCAGGATGATGTGAATGGCGGTGCATTGGGTAATTATAAAATTTCTAAGAATCCATCTGTCACCAAGCTATACAACGCATTGAAGTTTTCGGGTCGTACCAAAAGAAATCTTGGTATAGGGATCTTTAATGCCATCACACAACCAGTGTATGCAAAATTGAATAACCCAATTTCGGGTGCGGATACTTCGGTATTAACAGGAGCACTTACCAATTTTAATGTGATTGTATTAGACCAGGCATTAAAGAATCGATCTTATGTGACGTTTACCAACACAAATGTTTTGCGGAATGGGACAGAACGCGATGCTAACGTAACCGCGCTTGATGTGGCTTTGTATGATAAAAAAAATCAGTTTGGACTGATATTGGGTCCGAAGTACAGTCGCATTTTTGATTCCAACGGCGGGTATGATGGGTTTAGCAATTACCTGGAGATCGGGAAAGTAAGTGGGAAGTTTCGGTATTCTTTAAGTAACACTCTTGAATCCGCCAAGTACGATCCAAATGATCTCGGATTTATATATTCTCCCAATGAATTTTTAACTGAGGCAGAAGCAAGCTATAATATTTTTGAAGAGAGTAAGTACTTTTTAAATCAACGCTATTCACTGAGCGTTTCGCAGGCATATCTCTTTAAGCAATTCGATTACCAACAGACCGGAATCGAAGCGTCGGCATTTTGGATTTTCAAGAATTTCTGGGATTTGAATATTCGCGCAGAAATTCAACCGAAATGGTACAATGATTTTTTTGAATTGCGGACACCAACAGACATTTTTGAAACGCCTCGTCGTAAACTTCGTAAGGCAAGAAATTATTTTATTGGTGTAACAGGAAGCAGCGACAGCCGTAAAAAATTATTTGTCAGTTGGGATCTTGGTTTTGCGCAAAGTCCATTGCCGGCCGATCCATTCACCTCTGCCGATATCGGGGTTCGCTATCGCTTCGGTGATCGATTTTCAATGAGCCTCAATCTTGTTCGCCGGCACGATAATGGCCAATACGGGTACGCATTGATGAATGACCCATCTACAAACGAACCACTTCTTGCGCGGCGCAAGTACACGGATGTTACAGCCATTATTTCTGGCACTTACAGTTTCACATCGAGAATGAATCTTAGTTTCCGCGGAAGGCATTACTGGAACCGGATTCATAATACCAATTTCTTCGACGTAATTCCTGATGGAAATTGGGTTGAACGATTTGATTATCTTCCTTCAAATTATAACAAGAATTATAACGCGTTCAACATCGATGTGTTTTACACGTGGGACTTCCGCCTCGGCAGCCGCATCGTTCTTGGTTATAAAAACTGGGTAACACCACAATACGACTCATTCATTAATGGTGTCGTTTATCCGGACTACGCTGACAATGCGAAACAGATATTTTCCATTCCACATGGAAATGAATTGACATTGCGCTTTATTTATTTCCTGAATTACCAGCAATTGCGCGATATGAAAAAGTCGTTATAAATTATAGATTTCTTTTGCTGCGCGAAAAGTGTTGCAGTGCGCGTTCGTTATTATTTTTATGTCTGCTGAATAGCCACCACCCATCGATATCGCACAGGGAATTCCATTTTCTTTGAGAAGATTCAATACAAATCTATCCCGCATAAGACATCCTTCACCTGTTACTTTCAGTTTCCCAAACTTGTCAGTTTCAAGAATATCAACGCCTGCTAAAAAGAAAGCGAATTCAGGTTTGAATGTCTCGATAATGGATGGAAGGTTCGATTGAAGTAAATCCAGGTATTGTGAAGTAGCAGTACCATCGTTCAGCTCGATATCCAGGTCACTTTTTTCTTTTTTGAAAGGATAGTTATTACGACCATGCATGCTTAGCGTGAAGACCGCCTCTTTATTTTTAAAGATACTCGCCGTACCATTTCCCTGGTGCACATCTAGATCTATAATAAGAATGCGAGAAGCCAGCTGCTCGTGCAATAGATAATTTGCCGCGACAGCGAAATCGTTTAACATGCAAAAGCCCTCGCCGCGATCAGCGAATGCATGATGAGTACCTCCGGCTACATTCAATGCAACGCCATTCTCCATTGCATGAATACAGCAATCAATCGTTCCTTGAGTGATGATGAGTTCGCGCGTCGTCAACATTGGTGACTGTGGAAATCCAATATGCCGTTGTTCTTTTGCTGATAATTGCTGCTTGTGCAATTTTTCAAGGTATTCAGGATCGTGCGTTAGCAAAATAATTTCGTCGGAACAAACGCCAGGCGAAAAGAGATTATCCTGTGTGATTGTACCCTCATATAATAATTGTTCGGGGATCAATTCATATTTCAACATTGGAAATCGATGACCTTCCGGCAACGGATGTGCGTAAATTGGATCGAACGCGATGTGAAGTTTTTTGCTTGCCGTCATTGTAGCCTGACGATCTTGTTTTCAATGATCGCAAACACTGTTTCCTGTTGTTTTGGTTGGATGAGATAGGTACCTGTGAATCGGCTGAATGCCGGAAGTACTGCGAAATCGTGACCGAAATAAAAACAGGGAAAACTTAATGATTGCCGCCCGCCACCATGTACGCGAATGCCGGGATGAATATGACCAGAGAACGTATAGCACTGATCAAATTGCTGAACGCCGGTAATGTCGTGTGTGAAACCGAAAGGATGGAGATCGAGTCGGTGGGAGTGCAAAGTCAGGTTGGTATCACTGTACCAGGTTGGATTTAATATATCGTGATTTCCTTTAACCAGTTGAATCGACAGATTTGAAAAGTCGCTCCGCCATTTACGAAACAATTCCAACTCAAGGTTTGCAGTGCTATGAAAAAGATCACCGACGACGATCAGTGATTCCGGTTGAAAATATTGAAGCAGTTGAACCAGTCGCTGTAGATCTTCTTTGTAAACCCCCTGCGGAACAGCGATTCCCGCTTTCCGGAAGTGTCCTGTTTTGCCGAAATGAAGATCGGAAAGAATCAAGGCGCGTTTATCTTCCCAATAGATCGAACGATCAGGAGACAACCAGAGATTTTGACCATTTTGTGCGTATGAAATAGGGGTTTGCATGGGGAAGCGAATTTACGAGATTAAATGTGCGAAATGTGCAAATGTGGAATTGCGACATGGGCGAGTTGACAATTGTAGCATGTGCGAATTGCGAATTTGCGAATGTGCGAATTCTTTGGTGCGTCGGGTTGGGTTTATGGAGGGGGCACTGGGTGGGAAAGGGAGAACGCGATCCGCCGCGGCGGAAATACATGGATGAGGCGAATGAATACAGAAGCGTAATGTGCGAAATGTGCAAATGTGCGAAATATGCAAGTTCGGAAATGAAGCATGTGCGAATTTCGAATTTGCGAATTTGCGAATTACCAATGTGCGAATTCTTAGGTGCGTCGCGTTGGGTTTA
>JACMLR010000401.1 GCA_014379515.1 Chitinophagaceae bacterium | reverse complement strand
TCAGAATATAGAATATAGAATATAGAATGTAGAATGTAGAATATATAAATGACTGTTCGTTAGTTTCTGGTTTTATCGAACGTATTTTCGAGATGCTGTAAGCCATTCTATATTCTACATTCTATATTCGATATTCTATCCCCGCTCCCTCTCAACCTCATTTCCCACCCTCAGTAACATATATTACCCAGTACCGTTTTTAACCTATAACTTCAGCGTTCAATTTTATTTATGGAGTCCAGACTTTTTACGAGGATAAAATGGGCAATCGTGATTATGCTCTTCATGTTGTTCAGCAATTATATTGATGCACAGCCGAGCACTGGAAAGTCTTTAGCCGAGTTGCACGAGCAATTGATACAGGCGGACAGCGGATATTTCAGTTCGATTTTCGGTCGTTGTGATATCGATAAGGCATCTTCCTATCTCGCGGGAGACTTTGAATTTTTCCAGGAAACGCGTGGCTCTTTAACACTGAAGCAGACGGGACGAGCAGAATTCATTGAAAATCTGCGGAAGAATTTTTGTGGCACAGCAGCACTAAAAATGCGTCGAGAATTGGTTAAGGGTTCGGTCCAAACAACTGCGCTTGAAAAGTTTGGTGCGTTGCAAACAGGCATTCAGCGATTTTACCTGAGCGCGGGGACTGAAGGGGAGAAATTGGTAGAAACGACGAGGTTCTCACGAGTTTGGAAAATTAATAATGGAAAATGGCAGGTTATAAAAGAAACAGATTTCCACCAATCAGATGAAGGAGTATCAGCTAGCGCGCAAAAGACGTATGTGCCGGATGATAAGAATTTATACAATGAAATTGTAAAGATGGATAGCATCTTGTTCGATGCTTACGATAATTGTAAACTGGAAGTGTCGCGCGCATTGTATTCTGATAGCATCGAATTCTACCATGATAAAGGAGGGGTAATGACGTCTAAGCCATTATTAATTGAAGCACTTAAAAATAATATTTGCGGGAAAGTAACCCGTCACCTGGTGAAAGGTTCGATTGAAGTTTATCCAATCGGTGACTGGGGCGCAGTTGAAATGGGTTCACATACTTTTCATAACAAACTGGAACCTGATGCTCCATCAACGGTGGGCAAATTTGTTTTGCTTTGGCAGAAAATTGCGGGAAAATGGTATGTCAGCAGGGTGATCAGTTTACATTAATCTGCTTTTGATAATCGTACAAGATAGCCACCACCGGGGGCCATCTTTATGACTAACTTTTTTTTAGAATCGAATTCCATATTAGTTGTGAGTAAATAATCAGACCCGTATCGGTCTGCATTGATGCCATCCTCACATATTGTTGCTTTATATTTTCCTTCGTCGAGAAAGGAAAGATCAAGTGAGAACTGTCGGGCGGTCCAGTCGGTCATTCCACCAATAAACCAATCAGTTCCTTTTTTCCTTGCGGTAATAATATAATCGCCAACCTGCCCTTCCAATACGATCGTCGTGTCCCAAACTGTTGGAATGCTGCCTAATAATTCCATAAATACGGGTTCCAATAATCCCTGTGATGGATTGCCTGAGAAAATCTGGATTGGGCTTTCATATATAACGAACATGGCTAGTTGATGGCAACGTGTTCCCGACGACATCACCTTTGACCCAATCGGCCGAAACGTTTCGCGAGTGGCGTTGTCAAGAATTCCGGGTTCATAATCCATCGGTCCCGCCACCATGCGAATGAAAGGCAGATGAAGATTATGTTCAGGCGTTGGTTTCTCGCTCCATATATTGTATTCAGAACCCAACACGGCTTCTCGGGTGATGGCATTTGGCCATGTGCGACCGAAACCAGCTGGCTTGAATGCACCGTGATACATTACCATGATTTTCTGACGGGCGCAGGCTTCTGCTACCCGTGTATAAAAGTTGAGCATCTTTTGATCGTCCCGATCCATGAAATCGGTCATGATAAAATCAACTCCCCATTTTTTAAACTGTTGCAACGCAGGTTCCAGTTGACGATCGAGTGTCATCGCAAGCGTCCACATGCTAAGTTTGACGTTTTTTTCTCTCGCATATGCGGCGATCGTCTCCATGTCAATCTCTTTATTTATCTTAAAAAGATCGTCGTAATCGCTCCATCCGGCATCCATCATAATCCGATTGAAACCAAACTTTTTTGCAAAATCGATATAGAATTTATAGGTCGCGGTATTTACTCCTGATTTGAAGGGCACATTGAAAAGATTGATGCCGATGATCCATTCATCTGTGCCTTTACCCGGCTGGATCCACGATGGGTCAATAATACTTGACGGCGAAGCTAGCCTGTAAACAATATCATTTCCCGGTAGTTCTTTATCAGTATTCGCAATTGCGATGACTCGCCAGGGAAACTTGCGTTTTCCAGTTGTTCGTGCAATATAAGATGCGCGTTTACTCACGCTCCATTGTTTAAATTCTCCGCCTGTGATTGTGTCCTCGAGAGCGTAAGGTGCAAACACCCCACGTAAAGTTGTCTTCGAATCCCCGGATAAAAACATACCAGGGTAATCAAACAAATCAGATTCGGTTATTAATAATCGCAATCCATCTGCTCTTGAAACAAGCAATGGTGAAAAAATCAGATTAAGAGAACCAACACTATCGAGTGGTTTGTTGCTATATGGTTCTTCGAAACTTGTATGGAAGCGATCCTGGTTGTCGCGCTTAACACTTTCGGTAAAAAGCAATCGTGGATTTCCTGGAATGCTGATCTCGGCAATTTCCTGGCGAACAATAATCGAATCATTAATTGTTGTTTCCCATCGATATGCAACTCCGTCATTATACGCGCGAAAAATGAGACTGACATTGTTTTCTAACTGCAATGTCAATTGATTGTATATATCGGGAATATTCTTTCGTTTTTCCGGGATAGGCGAGATAATAACTTCATTCACGGATTGCCTCATCCGTTTTTTAACTTTCGAATTTGTAGTTAAGAATTTTTTACCTGTCGTCAGATTTTCCAAATCCATTGCAATTGCAGATTGCGAAACAAGTACAAGATTATTTTTCAATACCGTATAGGTGAGTTTATCTCCCTTCGAGACCACAACTTTGATTGCTTTGTCTGGCGATGAAATGCTATCGCTTTGTGCGACGCCAATTTGAGAATAAAAAAGAAGAAAAATAAACAGGTAGTTGCGCAACATCGTTTAACTTTTTATGAATGTAAGAAACTCCTGGATGGCACAATCTTTTTACAAGTTTCCGAAACGATCACCATGGCTAAATACTCGAGGAAAGCACAAAAGAAAATTGGCAAAGTGATGCATGAGCAGAAGAAAGGAAAGTTGAAAAGCGGAGGCTCTGGTAAAAAAGTAACCAGCCGCAAACAGGCGATTGCAATTGCCATTTCCGAGGCCAGGGAAACCGGCGCCAAAGTGCCACCGAAAAAAGCCGCGAAGAAAGGAGCAAAAAGAGTTGCAGCTAAAAAGACCGCACCTAAAAAGTCTACCGCAAAGAAAACAACCCGGAAATCTTCGCCTCGCAAAAAAACAGCTCGTAAAGCCACGAGAAAGAGAAGTAGCTAGCTTACCCAGGATTTTCAATGAGATAATCATGCACCGACTGGATGACTTCATTGGCCAGGTGGACCTGCACGGCGAATTGTTTGCCTTTCGGGGGTACGGCCTTATTCGCAATTACGATTTTTCCTTTGTATGCAACCGCGTAATAGGCAAACAACTTATTTCCCGATTCGGGTACAGTTGAAGCGTATCCAGTGATAGCGATTCCCCAATCGCTTGTGAACATTGGGCATACATTTACTGCCATCGCGGTGGCGACCTTTAATGAAACACAATTATTTTTTGCAGCTTCAGTTGGTTCAACAAACAAGTGCCTGGCCTTTTGGCCCAGGTTATAAGTGGTGATGCCACCCTGGAAGAACTGTATTGCGTCATCGGCTTGTGAAAGGGCGGCTTGTATTAATCCAGCTGTAACGCTCTCTGCAACAGCAACACTTTCGTTCCGGTCAATGAGAAGCGTTCGCAGCTTATTTATCAAGGTTAGATCGAATGGAGTTGTTGCCAAGTTTTTTTAGTTGGGTTGAGCAAAATTATGCCAACAAGTATTTCATGATATATTTCTAATGGGCATGCCATTTGTTTACAAAAGACATCTGCTTACTGATAAATTGAACTTATGCATTACTCAAAAAATAACAAGTCTATTAAATCTGAAGTTAACGATCGACCATTGCATGCTGAGCCTAAACACCCAGTCGGTGGTGGGATCACAAAAGGTTTATATGGGCAAAACAAGCCGGGTGATTCTCACTTGAAAAGCGCTCCCGGCAATAATGAGAAGCCGCATCGGGTTATCAAAAGCACTCCAAGTAAGCGCGACGATTATCAGAATGAACGTCAAACAGCCAGTTCCGTCTCCTATGGCAAATCATGGGCGGGCAAAGATCAGTTGAGTGACTATAATGATTAAGTGTATAATTCTGTCTACAATTCTTTGCTCGAGTACAGAATAAAGAATAAAGAATACAGGAGAAATACAGGTGTCAGCGAACCTCTTTTTACATCTGAGTCTTTAGTTCTATTCTTTGTCAGTGTTTCTGATAACTTATGTGAGCGGAGAGATCAGAATCTAAAGATGGGCCAACGTCGAATGCCGCGAATTCCAGCAAGATGTGACAGATTTCTACCCGTGCGATAGTTTAAACAAGAGCTACAAAGAAAATCGAATGCAGAAAGGTGAATTGTGAGTCGTCGGTGCAATTCCGTATTCTGCATTCTGTATTCTGTATTCTTTATTCTTTATTCCTTTCCCTAACTAGTTGCCTTCTCAACCAGTTCC
>JACMLR010000036.1 GCA_014379515.1 Chitinophagaceae bacterium | reverse complement strand
GTTGCGGGTACGGATGCGGGTAATATCGGTACCCAACATGCTTCTTCCTTTTATCCCGAACTATTGCTGATGCAAAAAGCTGGATTAAGCAACTGGGAAATTCTTCGTTCGGCAACGATTAATTCAGCGAAAGGTTTTGGCAAGGAAGCATTACACGGAAGTATCGAAAAAGGCAAAATGGCCGATTTTATTTTACTGGATAAGGATCCAAGTATCGATATCACCGTCCTTAGCAACATAAAAAAAATCGTTCGTCGTGGCGAGATTTTAGAAACTAAAAAGTTGTTTGAAGTAAGTCCTGAAATCCTTGCGCAACAACAACTCAATGCATACAATTTGCGGGATATTGAAGGCTTCTTAGAGCCGTACGCAGATTCAGTCGAGATCTATGAGTTTCCTGAGAAACTGATGTCGAAGGGAAAAGACAAGATGCGTAAGGACTATGGACCGATGTTCCAACAGGTCAAAGACCTTCACTGTGAAGTGACTAAACGAATTGTACAGGGAAATACAGTCATCGATCATGAAACAGTTTGGGGATTTGGTCCAAAGCCAGTAAATGCCGTTGCTATTTATAAAATAGAGAATGGCAAGATTGCAAAAGTTTACTTTATTCAATAAATGGCAATCTCCTTCATAGAGTTATCTTTGCGCCATGCATTATGTTTCTGTTGAAGGTTTGAGCAAGGCATTTGGAATTCAGCCCTTATTTGATGGTATTTCATTTCATGTTGAGGAGGGTGATAAGATCGCACTCGTTGCACGTAACGGGTCTGGCAAATCAACGCTGTTAAGAATATTATCCGGCCAGGAGACAGCCGACACAGGCACGGTGTGGATCAATAAGGAAGTGACCGTTGCTCTTTTTGAGCAGGAACCTGTTTTTGAAGAAAGCAGTTCAATTCTCGACAATATCTTCTTTCATAATAATCCTTTCATTCATGCCATTCGCCAGTATGAAGCTGCATGTGAATCGGAAGATGTAACCCAGGTACAAGATGCCATCGTTGTGATGGACGAACTAGGCGCCTGGGACTTTGATGCGAAAGTGAAACAAATCCTTGGCAAACTTAACATACACCACCTCAGTCAACCCGTTGGAAAACTCTCCGGCGGACAACGGAAAAGGATCGCGTTGGCGAAAACACTGATCGATATCGGCTTCGAACATAAACACGTGCTCCTGATTATGGACGAACCAACCAACCACCTGGATGTTTCAATGGTAGAGTGGTTGGAACATTACTTAAACGCGGAAAGGATCACCTTACTTCTCGTGACGCACGATCGATATTTTCTCGACACCGTGTGTAATGAAGTTTGGGAACTCGATCGAAGTAACCTTTATTCTTACAAAGGGAATTACGAAAATTACCTCGAGAAAAAAGCTGCGCGCGAAGAGAGCGAGTCTGCAAGTGTCGATAAGGCAAGGAACACCTACAGAAAGGAACTGGAATGGATGCGCAAGCAACCGCGCGCGCGAACAACTAAAAGCAAGAGCCGGCAGGATAATTTCTACGAAATAGAAAAGAAAGCAAAACAACAACTCGAAGACACATCGCTGCAATTGCAAATGAAGATGAATCGGCTTGGTGGTAAGATCCTTGAATTGAAGAAGGTGTATAAATCCTACGGCGATCTCGAAATCCTGAAAGGCTTCGATTATACATTTAAGAAAGGCGAACGCGTTGGTATCGTCGGCAAAAACGGAGTTGGCAAGTCAACCTTCATCAATATCATCCAGGATAAAGAAGCGGCTGATTCAGGTAAAGTCAATGTTGGTGAAACAATTGTTTTTGGAAATTATTCGCAAACGGGACTTCAATGGAAGGATGATGTGCGCGTAATTGAATTTGTGAAAAATATTGCAGAGAGTTTTCCATTGGCAACGGGTGGTTCGATGAGTGCAGCGCAGTTTCTCCAGCTATTTCTTTTTGAGCCCGACAAGCAATATACATATATAAGCAAATTGAGTGGAGGTGAAAAAAGGCGCCTTCACTTGTTGTCGATTCTATTCCGAAATCCAAATTTTTTAATACTGGATGAACCGACGAATGATCTCGATTTACCAACACTTGGTGTACTTGAAAATTTTTTAGCTGAGTTTCCAGGTTGTCTTGTAATCGTTTCGCACGATCGCTATTTCATGGATCGTTTGGTCGATCACCTTCTTGTTTTTGAAGGCGATGCTGTTATTCGCGACTTCCCCGGAAACTATTCTCAATACCGGATTTCATTAAACGATAAAGACAATTCCCCGACCACTAAAACGGTTGCAGCGCCAATTGCGACACCCATTCAAAAAACCGTAGAAGTCAGGAAGAGATGGTCGTTTAAAGAAAAACGAGAATTTGAAATTCTTGAAAAAGAGATTAAGGAGTTGACAAAGGAAAAAGAAGAGATTAATAGTAAACTGGGGGGCGATTCATTACCATACGATGAGTTGCAGAAGTTGTCGACCCGCATCCTTACAATATCCGGCATGCTCGATCAAAAAGAAATGCGTTGGCTAGAACTAAGCGAAATGCAACATTAATTCCACCCTGGCACTGTTCCGGTAATTGCGTTTATCAACCATTCATCATGAATCCCGTTCTATTGACAACCAGAACACACATTTTTTTATCTTCACTCAAAATAGACATATGAGAAAATCTTTCCTTCTTCTTTTATCACTGGGGGCATTTGGCGTATCTGCTCAAAAAGCAAAAGCGCCCAAAACCCCTGATCCGGTTCCCTTCGCAAAATCGATAACAGCTGACGACCTGAAAAAGCACTTGTACATCGTTGCAGGTGCAGAAATGGAAGGCCGCGAAACAGCTACAGCGGGTCAGCGGAAAGCAGCTACTTATATCGAAAATCAGTTT
>JACMLR010000400.1 GCA_014379515.1 Chitinophagaceae bacterium | reverse complement strand
TATCTTTTACTCCTGCCAATCGTTTCAATTTCGATTCGAATAAATCTCCGATCGTTCCGGCAATCGCAGCAATTGCAGCAATGATAGCGCAATGCTTCCAATCCATATCAAGACCGGCCGTTGTAATTGCTACAACCACAACCGCAAGAATGGCCCCACCTGCAGTGCCCTCCCAGGTTTTCTTTGGTGAGATGGATGATAACGGGGTTCGTCCAATCAATGAACCCACAACATATGCCATCGTATCATTGATCCAGATCGAGAAAATCAAAACGCACGGCAATACAAATGCAAAAAAATCATTGTAGCTATTATTGACAAGAACCATTCCCACTGTTCTTAAGTAAATCATCAGTCCGCAACTCAGTGAGATATAAATCACGCCGAGAAAGGAATGACCAACCGCTTTCAGGTTTATTTTTTTAGTACTGAGAAGATCAATCAGCGGAACCAAGGCGAGAAAAACAAATGGCCACCACCATTGAACCCGGTATGGTTCGATAGCCCCGATTTTGAAAGCCTCATTTGTAAAGAACAACATCAAACACCAACCTGCCAGCATTATTCCATACTTATGAACAGCAGAGATTTTCTGATACCCGGGATCGATCTTGCTTACAATCTTGTGATACTCTATCCAACAACCAAAATGAATAGTCGAAAACAAAATAAAGAATGACCATTGGTTCCATAAAAGTCCGCTAAGCATCACCACCACAAAAACAATTGCAGTAAGTGAGCGCGTCCGGAATACTGTCGGATTCAATGCCATTTGCAGGTGAGTTATCGGCCCGTTAAGCTATAAACTGGTTATGCTCGTTCAATGCATGTGTATCGTAAACTTTTGAATACGTTATTGTCGACTGCTTACGGTAAAAATAGAGAATCGCTGCAACTGCCAATCCGCTTGCAAGTGCGAGTAACACAGGAAATGCTGGATTTTCATTTACATATCGCGGTGCATAAGATACGATGATTACCTGCACAGCATTGTTTATGAAATGCGCGAGTATGCTTGTCCAGATGCTGCCGCTGTACCAATACAAAGTGCCAAGCACTATCCCAAGAAACATACGAGGGAGAAATCCTTCAAATTGAAAGTGAAGTGCAGAAAACAAAAATCCTGTAACAATTATGCCGGTCACCGGATTACGACAGATGTTAATCATAATCCGCTGAAGCACTGAACGAAAGCACAGTTCTTCGCATATTGCCGGAAACAACGCGATGATGACAACGTTAATAACAACGTCGATTGGCTTGTTGATTTTGAGAAATGCTTCCATTTGAGTAGCGGCGTCGCTCTCGAGCATTTTCATCCATTGCGGCAATTGCACATGGCGGTTAAGTTCCCCCAACCAAAAAACAAATGGAAGAGCAAGTAACATCACAAGTACACCAAGCACATACATGTTTTGCTTCTCCGCTTTTTGAAATCCAAGAAACCGGGCATACTTACCACGGAAAACAATAAACGCGAATATCAAAGCTGGCAATAAAAATATTACGATAGAAGAAAGTGCCTGCAACACTTTGAACATGCTAACCACCTTCGGATCTTTCCAGTCGAGTGTTGAAATTGCGAGTGCCTGGTAACCGTTTGCCTGAACAACAACAACAATTATCAAACTATAAATAAAAAATGCCGCACCGAAAAGGCCCAGGAAGATTGCTAATTGCGACCAAGGGGAAGAAATCCTTAAATGACCGTGCATATGTGGCAAAACTGCTGTTTAGTGTGTAAATTTGCAGGCTGCAAGATAATGGAATTGCTATTATTCTTATCGCAGTCAAAATCAATATGCCATCAATCGGTCACATAAAACTTCCTGAATTTCCACTTCTTCTCGCTCCCATGGAGGATGTAAGCGATCCGCCCTTTCGTGCCGTTTGTAAAGACAATGGCGCTGATCTCATGTACACCGAATTTATCAGTAGTGAGGGCCTCATTCGCGATGCAATTAAAAGTCGGCATAAGCTCGACATATTCGATTACGAAAAGCCAGTCGGGATCCAGATTTTTGGTGGAGATGAGGAAAGCCTTGCACTAGCGGCAAAGATTGTTGAGGTTACAAACCCCGACTTACTTGATATCAACTTCGGTTGCCCGGTAAAAAAAGTTGCATTGAAAGGAGCTGGTGCCGGCGTTCTTAAAGACCTGGATTTGATGCAACGACTAACGGACGCAGTTGTAAAAGCCACCACCTTACCAGTAACTGTAAAAACCCGGCTCGGCTGGGACGATAATACTAAAAACATCGAAGAAGTTGCCGAACGTTTACAGGATGTAGGGATCAAAGCATTAGCCATTCACGGTCGAACGCGCACACAGATGTACAAAGGCGAAGCCGATTGGGACCTGATTGGTAAAGTGAAAAATAACCCGCGCATCCAGATCCCGATATTCGGTAATGGCGATATTGACTCGCCACAAAAAGCTGTTGAATACAAAAACCGTTATGGTATTGATGGAATAATGATTGGTCGTGCCGCAATAGGATATCCATGGATCTTCAATGAAATCAAACATTATATGGCAACGGGAGAACAGCTCCCTCCTCCAACCATTGATGATAGAATAGCCGTTTGCCGCAAGCATCTTCATAAAAGTGTTGAATGGAAAAATCCAATTGTTGGCATCAATGAAATGCGTCGTCACTATGCAAATTATCTGAAAGGACTGCCAAACATCAAAGAGTATCGAAGCAAGTTAGTAACTCTGAAACTCGTTGAAGAGATCGATGAAGTGCTGGATGAAATTGCAAAAAATTATGCGGGGTTTGAATTTGAGCGAATGAATATTGAACTGGTTAACTACCATGAAAAATGCCCCGTTTGAACGAATACCAAAATCTACTCAATCGTTATACCGACCAATTCGAACGTTTGCGACGCCAGTTGCGATTATTAAGTTTCTGGAGGCTTGTTGCTTTCGTGCTTACAATTGTGTTTGGCTATTATTATTTTGATTCGTCGTCTGTCATCTTTATTGTTGCGTCCATTCTTTGCTTCTTCATTTTTCTCTTTCTCATTCGGTATCACGATAAAATTAAATCCGCGCATTTATTAACCGGCGCACTCGTCGAATTAAATCGTAACGAAATAGAATTGCTGGGTGGTGCTGTCTCTCCGTATCCTGGAGGTGAAGAATATATAAACCCCCATCATCCTTATTCTTATGATCTCGATCTTTTCGGTAGCCGCTCCCTGTTTCAATACCTGAACAGAACGACGATGAGCTTTGGGACATCCAAATTGGCTGAGTCATTACTGTCACCTTCTGCTGAGCACATTATCGGGCGACAAGCAGCGATCGAAGAGTTAAGTAGTACACTGGATTTTCGTCAATACCTCCAGGCAAACGGAATGGTCAATCGCAACGAAGAAAAGAAACTGAATAAGATCAGGTTTTGGCTTGGCGCTCCCCGTTCTTTCAAGTCGAAAACCGCCTACCAGGTTTTGCTCATTTTTCCATTGGCAGCTATCACGTTAACTCTCTTGTATATTATAACAGGCTCCCAATTATATAGCAGTATTGCCGGACTGCTTTTCGTAATAAATCTTGCTATCAGCTTTTCATTTGCAAAAAAGATAATGTCAAATATTGCTGCATCAAGTGATATCAATCGAACACTTCAGCAATTCTCGTTACAATTGGGGGTAATAGAAAAGCAACAGTTTAATGCTGATCTTTTAAAGAAATTAAAGACACATATTCGCACAGACAGCTCTTCAGCATCTGGCGCTATTAAACAACTCGCTTCGCTTTTTAATTATATGGACATCGTGTTCAATGTTTTTATTAGCCCCATCCTGAACGGTTTGTTTCTTTTTCATGTCCATGTCTTATATAGATTGGATAGATGGCGAGACACGAACGGATCAAGGTTAATTGATTGGTTGGAAGTAATCGGTGAATTTGAATCGTTGAGCAGCCTCGCAAATCTCAAATTCAACAACCCTGATTATGCTACTCCTGATCCAGATTTGAAAGAGGGCATAATTGTGAAGTCGATGGGCCATCCCCTGATAACGCCGGCAAAAAGAATTACGAATGATATCGACCTCGATGATCAAAAATTTGTAGTTCTTACCGGCTCGAATATGTCTGGCAAAAGCACCTTTCTGCGAACGCTCGGAATAAATCTTATTCTTGCCCGCGCCGGTTCCGTAGTGTGTGCGAACGAATTTCGCTTCTATCCTTACGATGTAAATGTTAGCATGCGAATAACAGATTCATTACAGGACTGTGAATCGTTCTTCTATGCAGAATTAAAACGACTCGAAGGTATCATCGCAAATCTTTCTTCAGGACGCAAAACGTTTATATTATTAGATGAGATTCTCCGGGGTACGAATAGCAATGATAAACATAGTGGCACTGTCGGCTTAATTCGGAAACTTGTTGCAATGAATGCTTGCGGTATTATAGCCACGCACGATCTCTCCGTTGGTGATCTTGCTACCGAGTATCCTTCTTATATCGCTAATAAATGTTTCGAATCTGAAATAATCGATGGTGAACTCATATTCGATTATCGCATCAAAGAAGGCGTTTGTACGAAACTGAGTGCTTCCTACTTAATGAAGAAACTTGGCATCATCGAATAGATACTTATTTCCAATAATCGTATTGCATGTACTCTGCTGTTTCATCAGCTGCTTCCTTTCCCAATAATTTGCTGATTACATAAAGTGACATGTCGATTCCTGCAGATATTCCGGCAGAAAGAATTATTCTTCCATTATCTACCCATCGCTCTTCCGGAAGTATGGTAGTATTTGGTGCTGCTGCCTTCATCGTTTCCACCGCTTTCCAATGTGTTGTAGCTTTCAATCCCTCAAGCAAACCTGCTTTTGCAAGCAGCAATGAGCCGGTACAAACGGATAGCATGAGTTCGGCAGAAGCATCCTTCTTTTTAATCCAATCCAGAAGTGATGTGTTATTCATTTCAAGCCTGGTACCAAATCCCCGCCCATCGGGATGGACTCCGCCACCACCCGGTAATAATACAATGTCTGGGGCCGGACAGTTATCCAATTGGTAATGCGGAAGTATTTGAAGGCCGTTCCTTGCCGAAATTGTTTCTTTCTCCGCAACAGTATATACATTGAAAGGTTTCTCTGCTCCTGAACGAAGTCCGCACACACTAAAAACCTCAAAAGGCCCTGCAAAATCGAGCACTTCGACATCATCAAAAAGAAAGATCGCAACGTTGCGCATAGCTTATGTTAGTTTGTGTTGAGACCTGCGAAACAATCCGATCATCGATACAAGACACCATACTGCTTCGAGTATAACAAAAGGCCAGTAGTTAATCAGGTAAGAAGCATAACATGCCAGTCCTGCTCCAAGAATATTCAGCATAAAGAAGACCCGACCTTCGGCAGGTAATATTTTGAATGTACTACAGAAGTAGGCGAGTAAAATCAATCCAACACCAATGGTGCCAATTATATCATTGTATTCCATAATTAGTTCTTGAGCGTAATTTCTTCAAGCTGTTTTGTGTAGTGTGTGCCGCGCACACTTGCGTTATAATCTCCAACGAATGTAACTAGCGCCATAATTGCGAGTGTTAGTCCGAATCCTTTCCAGAATACTTGCTGTGTATTGTTGCGAAAGTAGATGAAAAGACCAATGCCAATTAATATACAAGCGATTTGAATATATCGGTAGACAACGAAATTGCGCATGACATTTTTCATTCGCGGCAATTCCCGGTTTGCCGTATAGCCTTTTAACGACAATCCCATGTTATAAGAAACATCGAGGCGTTGTGTATCGGTACGTTGGTAAACAACGAAACCAGCGATTGCTATTAACAACCCAATGATGAATAATGGAATCGCAGCACCTTTGAAGAAAGAAGGATTCGACTTAACAACGAAATAGAAAATCACGCTTAAAATTATTGCGACGCAGCCAACGATCATAAATATCATTGTCGCCTGTTTTTCACCAAGAAAATATTTGTGAACGAACGTAAAATCGCTTTTAAACATGATCAACGTTTATGAGAAGGTACGTGAAATCTATCGATCGCGGTCATCGTTAAGATCGGCTATCTTGAATCGATCTTGCAATTTTTACCAGTAATCCTCTTGGAAGAAAGCGATAAGCGGAAGTCATTAACTTATTCATAAATCCCGGTATGGCGATGCCTTTATCCGTCATCATTGCCTCATAAATGTAAATAGCGATCTCCCTGGCAGTTGGAATTTTTTTTCCTTTTTGAAGAATTCCCGGTTTAATGCCGGCAACTTTTTGGAATCCCGTTGCTGTGATGCCAGGACAAACAGCCATAACCCTTATTCCGTTAGCCTTTACTTCATTTCTAATTGCTTCAGTGAAATGAAGAACATAAGCTTTGCTTGCATAGTATACACTCATCATCGGGCCAGGTTGGAAAGACGCTG
>JACMLR010000399.1 GCA_014379515.1 Chitinophagaceae bacterium | reverse complement strand
TGATACTTCGCGCTATTGTTGCTGATCGAGTAACCAGGAAGGTATTCATAGAAACCAATACAATCCTGCTGACCGGTAACGCCATAACCAACCCGGAACTTCAAGTCAGAAATAACAGTTGATTCAGCAAGAAATTTTTCCTCACTAACACGCCATGCCAATGCAGCAGATGGGAAGAAACCCCAACGGTCGTTTTTATTATACTTTGATGAACCATCCGTTCTTGCACTTAACGTTAGTACATATTTGTTTGCCAATGTATAGTTCAATCGGCCGTAAACCGACTTCAACAAATATTCACTTGGGTAGGTATCGAAAGCAGGACGTGTATTTTCTCTTTCGGAACCATCATAACGGAAATCCGCATACGCATAGTCTTTGAAGTTGAAGTCCTGGTAACCATAACCAGCCATTACATCGATACGGCTTTTGATCCGGTCGATATCTTTCACATAGTTCAGGTAAAAATCCGCAAGGAGGTTGTAGCGAGTGTTTTTATATTGAGTGTTAACTCCACCAAAATGTACAACCTGGTTGTTTACGACTTCCCAACGACGATAAGTTGAAGCGGCACTGTCGGAAACTAATGTTGTTCCTTCGCCTTTCTGATAATCAAACCCCACATTGACGTTTGCTCTCAAACCGCTTACCCATGGAATTGAATAATCAAGTTGGAGGTTACCGATGCTTCTCAATACTTCACTTTGCGCATCGCGCATTTCCAGTAATGAAATTGGGTTTCTTGGTGCAAGATCGCGCGGAGGTGCACCGAATGTTGCATTGTCTACATATTCAAAGAAGCCACCAAAGCGATTGCTGTTTACACGAACAGGTTGCGTTGGATCGAATGCAATTGCAGATCCAATTGCTCCTTCTTCCGCAAACTTATTTGTTGTACGAGCTCCTTTAATATTGAAATCAACTTTGAGGCGATCGTTGAATAAGCGTGGGCTAAGGTTTATAGCAACTGTTTGACGTTTAAAATTTCCCGTACGAAGTATACCATCCTGGTTTAGAAATCCACCCGAAATACGGAATGGAAGTTTGCCATTTGCAGCCGCACCACTTGCACTTAAGTTGAGATCCTGGCCAAAAGCAACTTTATAAATTTCATCCTGCCAGTCAGTAGATTCAGTTCCAAGTTTACCAGCATCAGTGGTCAACCCTTTTGTTGTAACCACTTCACGAATTTGATCAGCAGTCAACACATCAACCTCGCCGGAGCGAACCTGAGCAAAACCCTGTGCACCAAAATTGAAACGCGTTTTACCAGCTTTTCCTTTTTTAGTTGTAATAAGAATGACACCATTCGAAGCGCGCGATCCATAGATGGCTGCTGCAGACGGGTCTTTCAATATGGTGAAGTTTTCAATGTCTGATGGATTGAGCATATTAAGTGGATTGATGGAACCTGCAGCTCCACCATTATCTACCGGTACCCCATCAATTACAATCAGGGGTGAATTACTTGCATTCAATGATGCACCACCCCGAATCAAAATGCTACTACCAGAGCCGGGTGCGCCACTGTTACTTGTGATTTGTACACCAGCAACCTTTCCCGCAATTAGCTGCTCGGGTGATTGAAGTGCACCTTTCACAAAATCTTTCGCTGAAACAGAAGCAACAGCGCCCGTCAAATCTTTTTTGCGGGTACTTCCATATCCAACAACAACAACTTCATTCAGGTTGCTTTGATTTGAAACCAATGAAATTGTTAGAGAGTTTGATTCGGTAAGTGTGAATTCCTGTGGAGCATATCCAACAGAAGAAATAACAAGTGTTCGTACGGCGCTTCCAACGGAGATAGAGAAAGTGCCTTCGGCAGACGTAGTTGTACCGCCACTACTTCCTTTCGGAGTAATGCTCGCACCAGTGACGGGGGATCCGTCTTTTGAATCGGTGATCTTTCCTGTTATCACCCGATCCTGCGCCAGTAGTGCTAAGGGAACGAATGACACAAATAGAAATAACATCCCCACAAGCAATCGCGTTTTGGTCATAAACAATGATTTAAAAATTAAGGTGTGTATTCCATACACAAAGTAAATGATTTCCTCTATCCACCAAAAAAATGTGAAAGTTTTTGAGGTGTGTAATAGGAAATGCTGAAGTTCTGTGCCCGAATCAGCAGTTACTACAATCCGCTGCTTTTACATTATATATAGCGTGCCGCTTATCTTTATTAAAAATAGAGCCACTATGTATTCTGCCGACCAGACCCGGGAATTGGAGAAGAGTTCATTGGATATGCTGAAGAAAACAGCTGCCGGTAAAGCCATTGATTTGAAGGCTTTGCGTGCAGTTTTGCGGTTTCATGAGTATCGGTACTATATAATGAATGATCCTTTGATTGCCGACCCTGAATATGACCAGCTTTATAAATACCTGGAGTCGAAAGAAGCAGAGGATCCGGCGTTGATTACGCGTGACTCCCCAACCCAACGAGTCGCCCGGGGCCTGACAAAAGAATTTTTCTCTGTACAACATTTGGTTCCGATGTTGTCGCTTGAGAACTCTTACAACCAGGAAGATCTTATTGATTGGGATCGGAAAGCAAGAGAGTTAACGGGTTTGAAAGAAGTAGAATATTGTGTTGAACCAAAATTCGATGGAGCTAGCATCTCGTTGATCTATGAAGATGATTTATTAGTGCGGGGAGCGACAAGAGGGACCGGGGTGGAAGGGGACGAAATCACTACAAATATTAAACAGATCCGATCAGTTCCGCTTGCTGCACGTTTCTCCGATTATGGTGTACAGCAAATAGAAATTCGGGGTGAAGTGTTATTAACGAAAGAGAATTTTAAAAAATACAATGACGGCCTCGCGTTACAAAACCTGCCACCGTTGGCGAATCCGAGGAACGCTGCAGCAGGAAGTTTAAGAATAAAGGATCCGCGCGAGGTGAGTAAGCGAAATCTTGAAGCGTTTCTATATCATGTAAGTTATTTCTCCCATCCGGATGGCAAGGTCGATAAAATGTTACTGACCCATAGTGGAAGTTTAGAAATGCTGTGGCAACTCGGATTTCGAAGTCCCATAAAAGAAAAGAAAGTACTTAAAGGGATAGATTCTGTAATTAAGTATTGCAACGAGTTCGAAGAAGGGCGTGATGCATTGCCCTATGAAATAGACGGAATGGTGATAAAGGTCAATGAAATATTGTTGCAGGATCGGTTGGGCATGACGTCCCATCACCCGCGCTGGGCGATTGCATATAAATTCAAAGCGAGACAGGGAACAAGCAAATTGGTGGATGTCGAATTCCAGGTTGGAAGAACGGGGTCGATAACACCGGTTGCGAAAATTGAGCCGGTACATATTGGCGGTGTTACCGTTTCGTCTGTTTCATTGTTTAATGAAGATGTGATCCGCGAAAAAGATTTGATGATTGGCGATAGTGTATTAGTGGAAAGAGCGGGCGATGTTATACCATACATTGTCAAGTCGCTCGCAGATGTAAGAAATGGCAATGAAAAAAAGATTGACTTCCCCACAAATTGCCCGGTTTGTAAAACGAAATTGGAACGCCCCCTGGAAGAAGCAGTATGGCGATGCAACAACTTTAATTGTCCGGCACAAGTGGTTGAGAGAATTATACACTTCACAAGCAAGGATGCGATGGATATCCGGGGCTTTGGTGAGGCAATCATTAAAAAGTTCTACGACCTGGGCTTTCTCAATGATATTCCCGGAATCTATCAACTACCGTTTGAGCGTATCCGTGGGATGGAGGGATTTGGTGAGAAGAGCATTATAAACTTACAAAAGTCCATTGAAGCCTCTCAGGGTCAACCCCTACACCGTTTAATTTTCGCGTTGGGAATCCGGTATGTCGGTGAAACAACAGCGAAAACCCTGGCACATGGAGTTAGTCATTTGTCAGAATACCGTGACAAAACTATTGACGAAATGAAAGGTATGGATGATGTTGGAGTGAAAGTAGCGGCAAGCATTTATCAGTTCTTCCACAATGACGAGAACATTGCGATGCTTGAAGAGCTTGAACGTTTAGGATTGAAACTACAGAATGATAAGAAGCAAAAGCTTGCTGACGGGGCTCTTACAGGCAAAACCTTTCTGTTTACAGGAACCTTACCTACGTTGAAACGAAGTGATGCGGAGGGAATGGCTGAAGCAAATGGTGCTAAGCTATTGAGCGGCGTTAGTAGCAAACTTGATTACCTCGTTGTTGGGGAAGATGCCGGATCGAAGCTTGAGAAAGCAAAGAAGATAAACTCTGTGAAGATTATTAGTGAGGAGGAGTTCTTGAAACTTCTTGGTAAGTGATGAACTAAAAACGTTTGCACTATTTAATGTTTCTTTTTTTATCTTTAAAAAAAAAGGAAACGCGATGGTCAAAAAAATCACCGGAGAGGTGTGGAAACCCCTGCAATTTCCCGGGTGGAAGCATCTCCGAAAGAAGTACGCATTGTCATCTCAGGGCCGCATTGCGAGCTACTACGAAAACGTAAATGAAGATGGCAAACTCCTCGAAGGTTCGCTGACAACCGGGTATAGGACGCTCAACCTACATCGACCTGGAAACAACGGCACCTTGTACATTCACCGTGAATTGGCGAGATTATTTCTGGCGAAAAAATCTCCCAAACACAAGTATGTGATTCATTCCAATCACAACAAACTTGATAACGCAGTCAAAAATCTCAAATGGGCAACACTTGAAGAGATGATTAGTCATCAACAAAGCAGTCCTGCAAAAATTGCTTACAAAGTTGTTCAGGCGAACCGCACTGAAGGACTTAAACTTAATGCTTCACAGGTCAAAAGCATCAAGAAAGTTTTAAGTGACAAGAACAGAAAAATCACCATCAAAAAACTAGCGGAAAAATATGGCGTCAGCGAGATGACCATGTACCGCATTAAAAGTGGTGAGAACTGGGGCAGAGTTAAGTCTTAATGCTATTAGTAACCGAATTAATGAATGCCAACCAATTTCTTTGGTTGGCATTTCGCTTTTTTTAAGTGTTTTTCTCAATGAATTTCCTAAGCACAATCCTAACTTCAGGCAAATTTTTTTCTTATGCTTCAATCAAGCACTCTTAAATTTTTGAAAGACCTAAAGAAGAATAATAACAAAGCATGGTTTGATAATCATCGCAATTTATATGATGCTGCCAAAGAAGATTACTCAGGTTTTATTCAACAACTAATCGATAAACATGGTGCCAAAGACAGCACGATAGCGGCATTAAAACCGAAAGAATGTTTATTCCGTATCAATCGCGATATCCGATTTTCAAAAGATAAAACGCCATACAAAACAAATTTCGGTGCAAGCGTAAATAAGGCCGGGAAGAAGTCGATGTTAGGAGGTTATTACTTTCATCTTGAACCAGGAAAATCGTTTGCTGGTGGGGGTATGTATGTTCCTCCGGCAGATTATTTACGGAAAGTGCGGCAGGAGATCGATTATAATTTTGAAGACTTTAAAAAGCTGGTACAGTCAAAAAAATTCAAGGCCGTTTATGGCGGCCTTGATCATAGTGCTGAATATAGTTTGAGTAGAATTCCGAAAGGTTATGAACCGGGAAACGCAGCTGCTGAATTTTTAAAACTCAAAAGTTATATCGCATTTGTTGAGATCCCTGATACGGACCTGACATCGCCTGCGCTCCTTAAAAAAACATTGCAGGCATTTGAAACGCTTCAACCTGTATTGCAGTTTTTGAATGCTTCCGTGGAAGAATAGCCGTTTTTTGTATTGATAGAAATCAAAAAAAAACTAAAGCAACCCTTTCTGAACAAGGTATTCTGCGATCTGAACTGCGTTTGTCGCTGCTCCTTTGCGAAGGTTATCGGATACAACCCACATGTTTAACGTCTTTTCCTGGGTTTCATCCCGACGTAGGCGACCAACAAATACTTCGTCACGCTCATGCGCGTCTTTCGGCATCGGGTATTGCTGCAGCGACGGATCATCGACCAACAACACTCCGGGTGCTTCTTTTAACAATGCACGAAGCTCGTTCAAATCAAAGTCGCGTTCGAATTCGACATTCACGCTTTCGCTATGCCCACCCATTACAGGTACGCGTACGGTTGTTGCGGTTACACGGATGGATTCATCACGCATGATCTTTTTTGTTTCGTTCACCATTTTCATTTCCTCTTTTGTGTACCCATTATCAAGAAATGAATCGATTTGGGGAATAACATTAAGATCTATTGGATATTTGTAGGCCATTGGATATTCTTCCCCATTTATCCCAAACGCTTTTTGGCGTTCGCCCATCAACTGATCCACTGCCTTTACACCGGTGCCAGTTACGCTTTGATAAGTGCTTACGACAATACGCTTGCATTGATATTTATGATGAAGCGGATTCAATGCAATTACCATTTGAATGGTCGAACAGTTAGGGTTTGCAATGATCTTGTCTTCTTTTGTTAATGCATCGGCATTGATTTCTGGAACCACCAGTTTTTTTGTTGGGTCCATTCGCCAGGCGGAGGAATTATCGATTACAGTAATACCTGCTTCGGCGAATTTAGGCGCCCATTCCAATGAAGTGCTGCCACCTGCTGAAAAAATTGCGACTGCAGGCTTTGCCTTTATTGCGTCTGCCATACTAACCACTTTAAATGGCTTGCCCTTAAAAATGATTTCCTTACCAACAGAGCGTTCAGACGCAACCGGTATTAATTCAGTCACCGGAAAATTTCTTTCAGCTAATACCTGTAACATTTTGGTACCGACAAGACCCGTGGCACCGACAACTGCAACTTTCATTTTGGCCTCCTTCTTTCGCAATGCGAAAGCTTTTAATAGTGAACAAATGTTTTAATACTTCCTCAAATCGTTTTCTTCCCATCGCGAATTACAACAAAAAAAAGACCTTCCGTTTTGGAAGGCCTTTCAAGCTTTTTATATGGTATCATACAGAACGCTTCAAACCTCCCTCAGGACTGTTTAATCGTGCGTTTAGTATGTTTCATTGTAATCATGATGCGCAGCAAAAATAATATGGCAGCGTTTGCCAGACAAATTTTTTATTCATTGAGCTAACAAGCGTTCAGATGCGAATACAGATTTTGTGGATGTTCTTGATGTTGACGACAGTTTCGATAGGAAATACGCAGTCGATCAAACGATATGATGTTGTTATCGCCGAACTGTTTCCCGATCCATCTCCAGCAATAAACCTTCCCGATGCAGAATTCATCGAATTAAAAAATCGAACCAGCCAGGTAATTGACCTATTTCACTGGAAGATAACTGATGGTACTACTTCAGCAACCATTAACGAGCACATCCTATTAATGCCTGATAGTATGCTCATCGTTTGTGGCACTTCGGGTATTGCTTTGTATCGTGTGTGGGGGACAACCGTTGCTGTGAGCAATTTTCCTTCGCTCAATAATGATGCGGATGCTATTGTTTTACTCGGTAAAAATGGTGAAACGGTTCATGCAGTGAGCTATGAAAAGAGTTGGTTTCGAAATGACCTGAAAGCAAACGGTGGTTGGTCGCTCGAAATGATCGATCCCGACAATCCATGCGGTATGGCAAGTAATTGGACGGCCAGTACTCATTCTGCAGGTGGCACACCAGGTCGTACTAATTCTCAACATGGTATTAACCGCGATGAAACTATGCCGGTGTTGTTGCGAGCATATGTATGGGATTCGGTTACAATTGTTGCAGTTTTTGATGAAATCCTGGATAGTTTAAGCGCGTCGAACAGACTGCAATATTCAATCGATAGTTATCGTAGTGCGGAGATTGAGGCGAATCCAATTGCTCCGTTTTTCAACGAGGTGTTTTTGAAATTGCCTGTGCCAATGCTCGCCAACAAGATGTATGAACTCGTTGTAAAGGGAGTAAGAGACTGCAGCAATAATGAAATTGGAAAGCTCAATACAACAAACATTGGAATTCCGATCGCAGCAGAACCAGGGAGCATTGTTATTAATGAACTTTTGTTCAATCCCCCTGCAGAGGGTTGTGATTATATTGAGTTGTATAATAAAGGACCAGCAATCGTCGACCTGTCAACACTGTTCGTAGGCAATCGCTTAATCACGGGTAGTATCAGCAATATTGAACCCGTATCAGTAGCTAATTGGTTGTTGTTTGCTGGCGAATACATTGTTATTGGGCAAGATCCGGGATGGATAGCAAAGAGCTTTTCTATTCAATATGCAAACAGGATGCTGAGGTTGACTGCAATGCCGTCAATGCCCGATGATAAAGGAACGATTGTGTTGATGAATGAACAGGGAAAGCTAATTGATGAATTGACGTATGATGAGAAGTGGCATTTCCCTTTACTGCACGACCGCAATGCGGTAGCACTTGAGCGCATCAATTATACGCATCCAACACAATTGGCGGCAAACTGGACATCTGCAGCCAGCACGGTTGGTTTTGGTACACCGGGTTATCAAAACTCGCAGCTTGCAACAAGTGGACTTTCGAATGCAAATCTGGATGCGAGTCCGAAAATCTTTTCACCGGACAATGATGGTCGCGATGATTTTGTTTTAATAACGCTTATTAGCGACACGCCTGGATCTGTTGCGACTATTACGATTTTTGACGCTACAGGGAGAACTACCCGCATCATTGCGAAAAATGCAACCCTGTCAACGAAAAATACATTTCGATGGGATGGTTTCGCCGACAATCTTAAACGTGCAACTCGGGGGAGCTATATTGTATTTGCAGAAATTTTTGATTTGACTGGGAAAGTGAGAAAGTTCAAAGCGGTGGTGGTTGTGTGGTGAGGGGTCGGACAGAATATCGAATGTAGAATATCGAATATAGAATACAGGAGGTAAAAGACCGAATTTCAAGATCAACTACTTCGCCCAATAAGGTACTTCGACGATGAATATAGTGTAAATGCATGAACGCATGTTGTAGAAGGCACTCATTTTCCAATCGATTCTTCGAGATGTTTTGCAGGAAAAATACCGTCCTGATTCGCGAGAATTTATCAAGCGCCCTGTCAGGGCTGTAAGTTACGGGGATCGCTATCGATGGGCTACTGCCCATCGCTATTACATTCCGTCGTTTCAGGACTTAAGGGCAGACAACGCGAAAACAAAATAATTGATAACTGCTTTTGTCGAGGTGTATTGAACGCAGGGCGTTCCTTTGCGTCTTAAAAAAATTTGCCCTGAGTTACTACTGCTTCACAAACTTTGCGGCCTGGCGAGAAATGTACAGGACGAGCTTTTTTCTCGGAGGCACGGCGGCGCAGAGGATCCAGTTCTCGCAAACATTCTGTCTCCTTCGTATTCCAGGCCTTTTGCTTTTTTAAGTGCAACCGTCCGATTGTTTACACGATCAAATTATTATGGTGACATGATTTAATTTATAGCAAGGAACAAAAAAATGAGCCCGATCTTTTAGAAAGGACTCATTTCCAAATTAATTGTCCGAGCCTGTTGTTTTGTGAGATTCTGTCTCCTGAGTTCTGTATTCTGATTTCAATATTGATTCAGGAAAAAGATTGCGACCCTTCAGGGCGGTAATCAAATTATCGTTTTTTACCCAGGCCTTACAGCCTGGGCTGATATACTTCGCCACTTCGTGGCTTGCAGATCGAGAAAATATCTACCTGTATGTCTAAGAATGTTTCAGTCTCTATTTAGATACATTGAAGACGGAACCGTCCAACTTTTGCAGACGCCTTTATTCATTCTGTATTCTATATTCTATATTCTGCTCCTCAAACCAACTCTATATCAAAATTCACCAAATTCACGAATTCCTGAATCCTCAAATCGATATCTGCCTTATTGATTTCCTTCAATCGTTCCGGTCCAAATTTCTCAACGCAATAAGAAGCCATAGCAGAACCGACAATAATACCTCGTTTCATATTCTCAAATGAAATGTCGCCAGTTTTAGCGATATGACCGATGAATCCACCAGCAAATGTATCACCAGCACCGGTTGGATCGAATACTACTTCTAACGGCAATGCCGGAGCGAAAAAAACTTTATCCTCGTGGAAAAGCAACGCTCCATGCTCACCTTTCTTTATAATCAAATAACGCGGACCCATCTGCATAATCTTCTTTGCAGCTTTTACCAGCGAAAATTCACCACTCAATTGACGTGCTTCACTATCATTCACCATCAACACATCAACCAATTTCAACGTCTCCATTAATTGAGGCATCGCGATTTCCATCCAGAAATTCATCGTGTCCATCACAATAAGTTTCGGACGCTTCCTCATTTGCAAAATGACATTCTTCTGAATAGTAGGATCGAGATTGCCCAGCATCAAAAATTCTGCGTCCTGATAGGATTCAGGCAATTTCGGATTAAAATCAAGCAACACATTCAGGTCTGTGACAAGGGTATCGCGAGTATTCATATCCAAATGATACTTACCACTCCAAAAAAACGACTTTTTATCTTTTACGATTTCCACTCCCTCTAACTGCACACCGCGCTTTTTCAGCTCGTCCATTTCAGCTTGCGGGAAATCATATCCAACAATCGAAACCTGTAGAATCGGTTTTACGAAATTACTTGCCGCATACGCAACATAGGTGGCTGATCCACCAACAATCTGGTCTGTTTTCCCGAACGGAGTTTCAATGGCATCAAAGGCCATGGTACCTACAGCAATAAGAGACATGAAGGTTTATTTTTTGAAATGAATAGATTAGTTGAACCGTATTGTTCCAACCCAAAAGCGCGCAAACCTACTGGAAATTTCTCACCATTGAAAGCAACAAGACCAGGCATCACCAGATTATTTTATTCGCGTTAGCCGATTTTATGCCAAATCCCAATACAAAATTGACAAATTGAGCAAATGACTGTTAGCATTATGTATCTTTATGGGCTATCATAACCCTCAGATATGGCTAAAATCAAAAGCAATAAGACGAATACCCGCAAAGACGTTATTATCTCGAAAGCAGCCCGCCTGTTCCGGGAAAAAGGATACAGCGCTACTTCTATGCGAGACCTTGCCGAACACGTTGGCGTTGAAGCAGCCAGCCTTTACAATCACATAAAATCGAAAGCTGAAATTCTCCAGGAGATCTGTTTCAAAACTGCCAACCAGTTTATGAACCACATCACTGAACTCGAGCTAAGCGACCGCAGCAGTATTAACAAGGTTGAGAGTATCCTCCGTTTTCATATCAGCCAAATGGTGAATCATTACGAAGAAGTTTATGTAATGGACCGGGAATGGAAACATCTTACCGATCCGTACCTATCCAATATGCAGAGTCAGCGACGCTCCTACCGTCAACGCATAGCAGCCATCATTGAGGAAGGAATCCGCAAAGGCGAAATCAAAGATATCGACGCTCCAACAGCAGTACTTATCATGCTCCATGCAGTTTCAGGAATTGAAAGCTGGCACCGAAGCGTCAAACGAATCGGTAGCGAAATGCTTGAAGATAATATGGTGATGATACTGGTGGAAGGGTTGAAGAAGTAATTGTGAATGTGCGAATTGCTAATGGCTAATGTGCGAATTCTTTTGTTCGAAGACTCAAACAACATTTTAAGTGGGGGATATGCATGTTAGATGAATAT
>JACMLR010000398.1 GCA_014379515.1 Chitinophagaceae bacterium | reverse complement strand
CCTCGCGCGAAATTCGCTATTCGGAGGATATGGTTCATATGATATTGGTGCAAGAGGCAAGTTGTCCACGCTGCTGATTATTTTTAATTTCTTTTTACTCTATCAACTGGTTAGCAAGCAGAAACTTTCAATGTTCTTGGTTGCAGGAACAATACTGGGCTGTTTATTCTTATTGTCGATGGGGGGACGGATGTATGTGTTTCAAACGTTCGTTGTACTGCTCGTATTTAAAACATCCTTTTCGCAAGCGCGATGGAAGACAGGCAAGTTATTGATCTTTATTTTTTCCGGTTTGCTTATCGGTGCTGCATTCGGGCTCTGGCGGATGGGTTCATCACTAGGTGTTGAGAAGGCAGCGTATTCATTTTTTGCTGAACCAACCTTCACATGGTTTAGTACAATTAGCTATCTATCTTCAAACGAAGTCCCCTTATTGAGTTTTCCTTCGAACTTTATAACGTCGTTTCTCAACCTGGTTCCGAATACGTTCTTTAGTTTCAAACCCTATATCGTGTCTACGGCGTCGATGGTAAATGACTATCAAAATCCACTGGGTGCAGACAGCGTATGGAGTACGTTCGTTATTAATTTTGGATCACTTGGCTCCTGTATTTTTCTGTGCGTAACAGGATTTATTCTTAATTACCTGCGTCACCTGTCGGCGCAGTCAAGGTTTATGGCCGTTTATTACATAATGGTGTGTGGGATGTTGCCGTTCCAATTTTTCCGCGATGGATTTTACATTCTTAACAAGCAACTATTTTTTAATTTTCTTTTGCTGCCTGCCATTCTGCTGGGGGTTACCAACCTGGTATTATTTGGTATCAGGCGGATATCCAATATTAGTAGCAGCCAAACTTTGCCATCAGTTGCTGACGAGTGAAGATTTCAGTTTCGACAACACTTTCTTAACGATATTCTGTGTGCTTGTTTTCGGTGGATGTATTGCCGGAACAGGTATTGGATAGTGTCGATCAATTTCGTAGATCTCTGCCTGATTTATCAAAGATTGATATCGCCCTTTCGTATGGATATTGAAACTTTCATAGATAAAAATCATATTGATGATCTTGGAATATCCCCGGTGTGTACCGGAAACACCGTTATCATGAATTCGGTAAACGCTCATCACTTCATCCAGGTATTTGATATTGCCGCGCAAGCTTAAGAGCAAGAGAAAAGGAATATCACCGCTTTTGCAATGAAAAAACCAATCAGGAAGTTTTAAATCCGGATAGTTGACGAACATAATTGAGCCGCTTGGAATAAACCATTGCTTCAACAGATCGGCTGTTTCAAAGATGTTCTTAGGGAGTTGCTGATGGAAAACTTTTTCTGCATCTTCATTTCCGCGCATAAACTTATTAATCACATTATGGAAGCACATACTGAGTGACGGATCCTCCGATAAACAGGCAACCTGTTTCTGAAGTTTCAAGGGATCCGTCCAAAAATCGTCACCTTCAACAAAGGCGATATATTGTCCCTGGCAATGACCTAGCGTTGCCGCAAAATTCTGCATCATGCCTTTATTCGGTTCGGACGTTAACAGCCGTATTTTCTGCGGATGTGCTTGTTGATATTTTTCACAGATCATCCTCGTTTTGTCCTTGCTTCCATCTTCACCAATCACTACTTCGAAAGGAAATGTTGTTTTCTGTGCGAGAACACTTTCAAGACACTGTTCGATGAATAATTCGTGATTGTACGTAATTATGCAAACGCTTAATCTCATGCTTCCTGAATAGTTTTTACAATTGCAGATGTTCCTCCGGAAACGAGGGAATTTGCCGGGATATTCTTTTTGATGACTGCTCCAGCCGCAACCGTACAACGTCGGCCCATCTTAACTCTCGGAAGAATGATCGTGCCAGTTCCGATATAACAATCTTCCCCCATTTCTACTTCGCCGGTTAAGATTACAGCCGGGCCCAATTCACAGTACTCGCCCACAATACAACCATGCGCAACATTTGACGTTTTATTCATTAACACGCCGGTTTTGATGGTGGTACCCGGCTCCACCATTGTATGACTTAAAATTGTCGCACCTGTCTCAATTACTGCATAAGGACTGACGGCATTTGAAACCGGACTGATGAAAGTGGAAAGGGTCCCGCCGAGTGCAGTGAACTTTTCAGCCATTTTCCTTCTTACTGCCGGCAGCCCAACCGCAAGTATAAACGATCTGCTAACTGTATTGAAGTAATGCGCTGCTTGCTCATCGGTTGTCAAAATTTCATAACTCTCCTTTATAAACGGGTAACGTGTTTCGTACTCGCTCCAGAAAGCGACGTCTGGTAAATACATCGTTTTGATGTCGGGAAATATTTGCGCGGCCAGGCCGCCTGCTCCAATAATTAACATGTGAGGTATTTTGAAATCATGAGTAGTTCTGCATCTGAAGAATTTAAAAAAATTCTTTAATTATTCTGTGCCCGCAGGATAATTCTACAGGCAAAATCAATTTCTTCCTCGCTGAGATTGTCATACACGGGCAAGCACAGCACTTTTCTGCTCACATCGTCGCACACCGGCAAGGGATGAGATGTCTTTAAATACCGGAGTGTATTGAGGGCCGGGTAAAAATATCTTCGGGGATAAACCCAGTGACCTTCCAGTAGCTGTTTCGCTTTCAACAATGCTTCTTCTGTTTCAAACAAAAGAGGGAAATAAGAATAGTTCGTATCGCAATTGCTATCAAATCGAATTGTTTTTGCTTTTATATACTGAAGCCAAAATGTGTATCTCTCAACAATTCGTTTCCTGCCTTCGATAATTTTTTGAACGTATTTGAGATTGATCAATCCCATAGCAGCATGAAATTCAGAGTTCTTTCCATTAATCCCGAGTTCTGCAAAATCTTCGGGACCGTTATGACCAAAATTGCGCATGTAAGCCATCCGTCGTAAAAGATCCGGGTTGTTCGTAATAACCGCGCCGCCTTCAATTGTGTGAAATAGTTTAGTTGCGTGAAAACTGGCCGTGCTAATATCACCAAATTTAAAAATTGATTCGCCTTTATACTTTGTGCCAAAGCAATGCGCGGCATCGTAAATAACTTTCAATTTATGTTTTTCCGCTACCTGCTGTATCGATTCAATGTCACAGGCATTACCATATGTATGTGTTGCAAGTATTGCTACGGTTTTGTCGGTGATACAGTCTTCTATTTTTCCTGCATCAATATTCAACGTTTCCGGATCAATGTCACAGAACACCGGGGCACAACCTTCCCAAACAATTGAGGAAGTGGTAGCAACATAACTAAACGGAGTTGTGATGATATCACCTTGAAGTCCGAGCGCCTTTATTGCGAGCTGAATCGCTACAGTACCATTAGTTACAAATAATAAGTGAGGGAGGGACAGGTATTCTTTTAGCTTTAATTCCAACTCATTCACCAAAGGGCCGTTATTAGTCAGCCAGTTTCGATCCCATATCTGTCTGATATAGGCTTCATATTGCTCTATGGGTGGTAGAAAAGGTTTGGTTACCGGAATCATACACTAGTTGCTCAGTCGGGAAGGTTTGTTTCAGATTTGCTTTGGCAAAGAAATTCTATTTGATGGAGTATTACTTGCAAGACGACTGATTTTACATTTAGTTAATATAGCTAGCATAGTTTTAACCTTCGGTGTGTGATAAAAAGTATGCGATGAATAATGTTATGATTCAAGTGGAAGAGTTGTCTAAATGCTATAAGCTGGGAAATGGGGGCTCTGGCAATCTTTCAACAGATATTCAACAATGGTGGACAAACAAACGAACACCACTGCCCTCTGAAAGTGAAAAAAGTTCCAAACAAAATCAGCTTCTTTGGAGTCTTAACAATGTCAGCTTCTCTGTGCAGAGAGGAGATGTTTACGGTATTATTGGTAAGAACGGCGCCGGTAAGTCAACACTGCTGAAGCTTTTATCCAAAATAACAAAGCCGACTAAGGGTGTCATAAAACTCAATGGCAGATTAGCATCATTGTTGGAAGTCGGAACGGGCTTCCATCCGGATTTATCCGGACGAGAAAATGTTTTCCTTAATGGCGCCATACTTGGTATGCGCAAATCTGAGATTAAGCAAAAGTTTGACGAAATCGTGGCCTTTGCGGGCATTGAAAAGTTTATCGACACCCCGGTCAAAAGATACAGCTCAGGAATGTTCGTTCGGTTAGGCTTTGCCGTTGCTGCCCATCTCGATCCTGAAATTCTCATCGTTGATGAGGTCCTTGCCGTTGGCGATTATGAGTTTCAACAAAAATGCCTCGGTAAAATGAAAGATGTTGCGAGTGAAGGCCGGACGATTCTATTTGTCAGTCATAGCATTGCCGCCATAAAGCAACTTTGTAACAAAGCGCTGTTGTTAAAACAGGGAGTTCTTGAGGCTGAAGGAAAGGTCAGTGATGTGGTTGGACTCTATCAAAATGAAATGAAAGACCTGGCTGCAGGGATACGGGCTGACTCTTCACACGCCATGTCGGGTTTTACCTCCTGGAAATTGAAAAGTGAAAAAATATCAGGCGACCATTCGTGCTATTCAGGCGAACAACTAAATATCGTTGTTGGTTTCAAAACATCTATACCACTTGCCGACTGCGAAGTTCGAATGATGATAAAACATGAAGCACTGGTGCTACTTCATTGTACGAGTCTTGACACTTTGCGTTCGCTGTTTCGAATAGAGGGTGGCGAGTACCGTTTCCAGTTTTCAGTTGACTTTCCCATTCGTGATGCCCAATTCGATGTAGAGTTTTCCATGTTTAGTATCGGCAACATGATTGATATTTGGCAATCTTCAACAAAGCTTACCGTACTCGACAGCCACATTTCAAGAGTAAATCCAGGTGTACTGAATGTCGTTTCAGAATTTGAGGTTTTCAAAGTTGGCCATCCTGTTTCTGATCGCCTTAACCATCCTATTGCTTTGGAATTATGACGAAGAAGAAACGGTCCATAATCTTTGTGAGTCATAACGCGTCGCGTACCGGTGCGCCCATGATCTTATTGGGACTCATCAAGGAGTTGGCTCAATCATCCGAATGGGATATTCAAATCCTGTTGATGGAAGCCGGACCACTAGAAGCAGAATTCCACCGGTTTGGTAAAGTGTATGTCTGGTATAAAGAGCCGGTGTTCACATTGAGTGCGAAAAGAGGTTTTAGCCGCCTGCTGTCCCAAATCAAGTACAAGCTACGGGGTAAACGCATACTTAGCCAGTTGAAAAAGAGCGAGGTTGTTTTTTTGAATACGATAACGAATGGACACGTGCACAAAAAACTGCTTGGCAAGGCCGATACTTTTATTACTTACGTGCACGAGTTGCAGACGTCTATCAAAATGAATACTGATCGGCTTTCATTAAACACGGTTATCGGGGGAAGCAATCATTTTTTTTGCGGGTCAAATGCCGTTAAGGAAATGCTTGTCGAAAAGTATGAGGTGCCCGCCGGAAAAACTTCTGTGGTATACTCCTCTTTACAGTTAATTGAATTGGAGAAAATAAACTACCAGTCTGATATCGATAAGCTTCGTGAAAGGTTCCGAATCCCCGAATCTGCGATTATCATTGGGCTGTCCGGTACAACCGAATGGAGAAAAGGGATCGATTGGTTATATCCACTTGTCAAATTGTATTTTAAAAAACGTCCGAACGGTAATGCGTATTTTATCTGGAAAGGCATCGATGTGCGAAAGTCTGATTATTTCGAACGATTCGATTTTGAAAAGAGCAAATTGACGCATCGTGTCATTTTTTTGCCACATGGCAATGATGCACTGGCAACGATTGCTGCATATGACATTCATCTTTTATTATCCCGCGAGGATCCATATCCGCTAGTTGTTTTGGAAGCTGCTGCTTTCGGTATTCCGTCCGTTTGTTTTAAGGGCGCTGGCGGCAGCCCGGAATTTATTGAAGGCGATGCTGGCATCGCAGTCGAGTATGGTGATCTGGACGCAGTCGCCGATGCGATCATTTATCTCGAAACTGATAGTGGCCGACGAAAAGAATTAGGTTCAGTAGCAAAGAATAAGCTGAAAGGCACGCACCATTCTTCCAATGCAGCATCAATTTTAACCGCTACTATCGATAAACTAAAAACCGTTCCCGTTGCATGATCTCCATAATCGTGTCTTCCCGGAAACCAGATGTACTATCCGCATTCATCGCCAACGTTAACGAAACAATCGGCGTTCCATTTGAGATTATCCCGATCGAGAATAGTAAAGGCGCTTTAGGAATTTGCCGGGCATACAACCAGGGGGCCTCAAATGCCAGGTACGACATACTTTGCTTCAGCCACGAAGACGTTGAGTTCGAAACAAGGAATTGGGGCCGCAATGTGATGAAACATTTGAGTAACGAACGAATCGGTTTGATCGGAGTGGCTGGTGGCGACACAAAGGGATGGGTTCCATCATCCTGGTCATCCTCTATTTTTCCCAGCGAAGTATCGTTGATACAACATCACGGTGTTGGTCAGCCGCCCGAGCGTATTGTCCGAACGGGTTATCCAGGTTCAACTGCTGTTGCCCGGCCTGTTGCATGCGTCGATGGCGTATGGATGTGTACCAGGAAAGATGTGTTTAATAAAGTCCGATTTGATGAGGCCACATTCCCCGGTTTTCATGCCTATGATATTGACTATTCATTACAGGTAAGCGCTCATTACGAAGTCTGTGTCGTTTTCGACATAATGTTGTGTCATTTTTCTCCGGGTAGCTTTAATACGGAATGGCTTTTAAATGCGATCCGGCTTAGCGATAAATGGTCGCACAAACTTCCACATAGTGTTAGAACCTTAGAGCGAAGGGATTTGGTAAACCAACATTGGACCAGCATGCGAATATTTATAAAAAAACTTCGGGACCTGGGTTTCGGGAAACTGTACACGATGAAGCAGCTACTGAAGTATTCAAACACAAAATATTTTCACCTGAAACACTTTTTGCATTTTTGCAAAATGGTTATGACTTATGATCCTCAACGAACCGACTAATAATAGACGAGGTGCATTAGTTTGTCGAAGAAGGCTGACCGGGAAAAATGTCGTGGCGTTTCGTACCAGCAGTGGACTTTTGCTCTGTACTCTCTTCCTGGAATACACTAGCAGCAAGTTTCTTAAACTCTACCACAACAAGTTTGCCAGCGGGCTCTGTTTGTAATTGGCTGCTCGAGATCGTCGTTGCTTGCCTGCGTGTGGAAATATAAATAAGCAGGTACATGAGCGTGGTCGAAATAAGCGACAGCATTATTGCGAAACCGAGTGGCGCGTGAAAGAATAATGTTAGCAGAATCGCCGGAACTGCTGATAGAATGATAACACCGGTTGACTGCATATGGCTATATCCCGCGTTCAGGAGGAGATGATGCAAATGATTTTTATCTGCAGCGAATGGCGATTTTTTATTCAATACCCGGATAATAAACACCCTGAGCGTGTCCATAATAGGGGTTATAAGTATTGCGCAGACAATTGCAGGGGCATTTATAAATGTGTTACTCCATTGATCGCTTACTGAAGCGAACGATAAGAATTTGAGTGAGCAAATTGCGACACAAAAGCCTATAAAAAGAGATCCCGAGTCACCCAGGAATATTTTTGCCGGCGTTTTGTTGAAGAAAAGAAAGGAAACCAGGGTGGCGCACAGGACGATCGACATTAGGAAGAATCCCGTTAATCCAACCGTAAAGAAAATGTAGCTGTAACACAGCACAGCCAACAATCCCAGTGAGCCAGCCAGCCAATTGATACCATCTACCAGGTTGTAAGCATTAATGATAAAAATGATCACGATTGTGGTGATCACGATACTGGCGTAATAGGGTAGCTGTTCAATACCAAAAATACCATATAGGGATGTGAGTCGGAGATCTGTAAAAAAACAAAGGATAAGCGCCGCTACTAACTGCCCGGCTAACTTATTGTAAGGACTAATCGCTGAAAGATCATCGGTCAGGCCAGTGAAAAAGATAATAATTGATGCGGCGATGAGAATATGACTGTATTCGATCGGGCCGTAAAACGAATAAAATAGGGTAACGGTAAATGCGAAAGAAGAATAAATCGCCACGCCCGCAAGGTTCGGTGTTTTTGTTGTGTGAACTTTTCGCTGCTCCGACGGTTCATCGAAAAGGTTTTTCTTTTTGGCAATAAATATTGTTTTCGAAATTGCAAAAAGAGAGGAAAGAAATGAGATCAACAAAACCAGGATATCAATAAGCTGCATGAACCATGTTTAATTAAGCACGAAAGTATTTTGATCTTGTTAAATGAAGTTTTAATCATGGTCATTTTAGTATTAAGTTTCCTTACTACGGACATAACGATAACTTAATATCAAGAGTGTTAAGTGTCAGAGTTAATATTTTCCTT
>JACMLR010000397.1 GCA_014379515.1 Chitinophagaceae bacterium | reverse complement strand
TGATGGCACTCACTGCAATTTTGTTTGTTCAAAGTTGCAAAGATGATGAAAATATAGAGCCAGCTCCATCTGTTTCACTAGACGCCTCAAGTGGTGCGGCTGTACCCGGAGGATCTGTTACAATAAACGCTACCGTGAATGCACCAAATGGAGGCCAATCATTAGTAGTTTATGTTGCCGGTGCTGAAGTAGAGTCTTACGATATCGCGGGGGCTAAAGATTTCGACCAGGCATATACGTATACAATCCCAGCTGGAGCTGTGATTGGCGCGACCGTTGTAATATCTTTCCAAGCCGTAGATAGTAAAAACTATCCTTCTGCGATCGCTAATTACATGCTTACAGTTGGTGACCCTGTAGTTGCACTAACAGGGGTTCTTACAACCCAAACACTAACTGCAGGGCAGCCTTACCTGATTAAAGGGCAAACGTTTATTCCTAGTGGAGTTACACTTACGATTCCTGCCGGGACCGTCATTAAAGGTGATAAAGCTTCTAAGGGTGTACTCATTGTGCAGCCAGGAGGCAAGTTAATTGCCAATGGAACGGCCGCAAGTCCGGTGGTATTTACATCAGCTCAATCTGCAGGTGAAAGAGATCGTGGCGATTGGGGCGGGATTGTATTGCTTGGAGATGCATGGGTAAACCAGGCAGCCATACCAGCGATTGAAGGAATAACCCCCACTCAAACCTATGGTAATATTACAAGTCCGGCGACTAACGAAGCACAAAATGCCGGTACGCTTACCTATGTGAGAATCGAATATGCCGGTATCGAATTAACCCCGAACAATGAAACAAATAGTTTAACAATGGGTGGAGTAGGAAGTGGAACAACGATCGATAACGTTCAGGTATCGTTTGGTGGCGATGATGGTTTTGAATGGTTCGGAGGTAGTGTTAATGCTAAACATCTTGTTTCACTTTCCACATGGGACGACGACTTTGATACGGATTTTGGCTGGGGTGGTAAAGTTCAATTCGGCCTTGCGGTTAGAAATCCCTTTTTTGCCGACCAGTCTGGCTCGAACTCTTTTGAATGTGATAACGGACCAAATGCAAACGACACCAACGGGGGCGCAGCGGGATACAGCCGCGGTGTTTTTTCGAACATTACCGTTCTCGGACCTCGTGAAACTAACGCAAGATCAATTTCTGCAAATTATGCAAATGCAATTCATATACGCCGAAGAACCGCTATCTCTATATTTAATTCCTTCTTTTCAGGGTTCCGCCTGGGCTTACGCGTAGATGATGATGCAACATATGCGAACCTTGTTAGCGGAGCGGGCAAGCTTGCGTATAACGTGCTCTCCACTCCTGCCGCCGCAGGTACAGGAAGCTCTGCTACTGCGTCGGATGGATTGTTTGTAACTGGCATTAAATTCACCGCCGCTAATGATGGTACGATTGACAACGCTTTAGCTTCCGGGGGAAATGCAACGCCTATTGCTAACTATTGGACAGCAAATAACAACGTATCGTTTAACAATGTAACAGCGACCACGGTATTAGGGGATGCAGGAGTTTCGCCGTCACTTTATTGGGCTGGTCAGAATTCAGGAAATTATCCTTCTAACCCCAACTTTGGGTTAGTTGCTGGAGTTGCCGGAGCAAACAACCTAAATACCGGTGCTAATTTCGGAGATGCAAAACTAAGTGGCATCCCATTTTTTGAAGTGACTACCTATAAAGGGGCCTTTGGAACCACAGATTGGACGGATGGTTGGACCGAATTTCAACCATTGAACAAAGCATTCTAATACTTGAATTGAGAAAATTGGAAAGGTTTGCTGGGACACCAGCAAACCTTTTTACTTTTATGTATTAATTGAAACAAACTTCTGGTATGAAAAGTCTTGGTTTGACTATGTCCGTTGCAATTATTTTGATCGGATGCGGAAGGGATAGCTATGATCCTGATTCGAAGCTCAGTCCAAATGAAAAGGAGAAAATCATCATGATGATTGTTCGATATGTGACTAAAGCCCCAGAGAAAGTAAAGGCAACTGAAAAATTTGATAAGAAGTACGATGACTATTATCAGCAACGAACCAGCCAATGCAAATTAGAACAATATTATGTTCAAGGTGATAATCATTTTTTTTTAATTTCTCAGCCAGCTCCAAGTCTTCTTGAAAAGAGAAATGCCACAGGGGGGAAAATGAAGTTGGATGAAAATGGAAAGGTGATCGAATATGAAGAATTATTTAGAACGTGGAAAATGATTCCCGATACATTAAGGCGTCGAAGTTATCATCTCTTTAAAAAAATGGTAAAGGGCGAATCGCTCGAACCATTCTTAACTAAAAATTCAAATGGTGTAGAATACATCGAATTTCCGGATGACCAAGTTTTTTATGACAAGAATAAAAGAGAATGGGCAACAAAAAGCACTGAATTTCATTTTAGCAACTGAGATTTCAATGACGAAAAGAGATTCTCACTAACTGTCTTTTTTAAGATTAGCAACGCACGAT
The DNA here is from genome assembly GCA_014379515.1 of Chitinophagaceae bacterium. Taxonomy (GTDB): domain Bacteria; phylum Bacteroidota; class Bacteroidia; order Chitinophagales; family Chitinophagaceae; genus Endoryza. The sequence continues at coordinate 116 of JACMLR010000397.1, read as the reverse complement.
TGAATTGAAAACGTTGGAGCCTCTGCGACTTTAAGCGAGTGCGCATTATTCTTATCTAGTCGATTTTTAGAAGCCGTCATACTGCTGTAAACAATCGTGGCACTTTCTTGTAGAGG
>JACMLR010000396.1 GCA_014379515.1 Chitinophagaceae bacterium | reverse complement strand
GGAAGCGCGCCTGCCCGGAGATTGAGCGCGAGATCCGCGGCCTCTTCATGGCTTGCGGCCCCCATGATTCGACCCTGATCGGATATCCCATGAATCTCAAGTCCGATGCGACGTCACGGCCATTCGGAACAATTCAGGCACCCAAGCCTTTCAGTGCATTCCCTTGACTGTAGACTTTTCACCTCGGTCGATCCGAGTCATCATCCCGCTTCCCATAATATTCGGGAGTATATGCCGGATGATAGTTCTCGAATGAGAATAACCAAGTGCCTTTGCTGCTTCAACATATTCCAGTTCGCGAACGCCTAATATCTGGCCACGGACGAGGCGTGCAACGTTCACCCACATGGTAAGTCCAATCGCAATGAAGATTTGCCAGAAGCCTTTACCAAGCATCAAGGTGATTGAGAAAACCAGCAACAGTGTGGGAATACTCCATATCACATTGATCAACCACATAATCGCTTCATCAATTTTCCCGCGATAATACCCTGCAACGGCGCCGAGTAATACACCGATCGTTAAAGAAATAATGACCGTGATTAATCCAACGCTAAGGCTCACCCGAACGCCGACGATTAATCGGCTAAGAATATCCCGACCATATTTGTCCGTACCCAAAAAAAACTTTTTTGTTACAAGTGCGGTATCGATGGAGATGCCATTCTGGGTTCGTGGATATGCTGTTGTCGTCGTCGTTTCCTCGTCGATATACTGTTCGACCAACAAACTATCGCCCTTAATTTTTACGTTGCTGACAGGAATGTATTGATACAAGTCGGGCTGACCGTTAAGCAGTCGCTGCGGCACAGAAACGTTGTCGATGTTTTGACCGGAAGGTATTTTTAAAAATCGTTGGGTATAACCGGGCTTTTGCCCACCGATCTCAACGATCATACGATTTGCATAAGGCGAAGCATCCGGTGCAATATAATAGGCGAAGATGGCGAGCACCACACATGCAGCAATCACAACCAAACTAAACATTGCTGCTTTATTTTTCTTGAGTCGCTTCCAGGCATTCCTTGATGGGATGTCCTTTTTCATCGTTTGAAATTAACCTTTTTAATGGTTCGACCTTTCCACTCGAAGCTTCCGAATTTACCCAACCATCCGGCAATGATTGTATAAAAAATATGTAGCGGTTGCAACAAAAGAAAAAATCGCACTAACCGCTGTTGCCCAAAAAAAGCAGCAACTGAATTTACAAATGGAAATTCGATCAAAACTTTGGCAAGAAGAAAAAGCAAAAGAAAGAAACCATATGTCGGTTTAAAAAAAGCGGCCACGCCTAGTGCAAGAAACCCTACGTTGAGCAAGTATACCAGTAAGAGAACACGGAATATTCGCTTATCATCATACCGATCCGCCTTACTGGCCCACCGAATTCGTTGATGAAAGAATTGCCGCCAGGTTCGCACAGGCGAAGTATTTACGATTGCACTTGTTGCTTTCAGATAATGTACATTTTCAGGATAGCGCTTGTAGATCTTATACATCAGCAGCATATCATCACCCGATGGAAGGTCATCAATGCCCGAAAATCCATTGACTTCAATGAATGCTGCTTTTTCATAAGCAAGGTTTGCGCCATTACACATTGTATGCATGCGCTTATAAACCGAGGCGCCAGTGATCCCCTGCAATGTGAGAAAGTCAGTTGTCTGAAAAACAGAAATCAGTGTTCTATTTGTCTCAATCCGCACGGGTGCAGCAATAAATTTTGCACCTGTTGTTTCGTAGAACCGCGCGATCGTGGAAAGCCAGTTCTCCGGAAATGTGCAATCCGCATCTGTTGTTACGATCAGTTTTCCTTCCGATGCATTTATGCCAACCTCTAATGCTCTTTTTTTGTGAGCCATATTTTGATTCGAGCCCGGATAGTGATCTGCGAGCTTCATGGCGATATACCATAAGAAACTATAGTTGTGGCTGGAAAGAAGTTCCCATGTCTTGTCTTCTGAATGATCATCAACAATAACAACCTGGAATTTATTTTTAGGATAAGTCTGTTTTTCCAGCGAATTAAGTAACTGCTTTACATTTTCTTCTTCATTGCGCATCGCGATTACAACGGAAATGATCGTTTGTGGTTCGATATCATCAGTTATGTAGAGCGGAAGCTTGTTCCATGCGCGACGGTAATAGTCGATTAGTATCGCGTAGACGACGAATAGAAAGAATAATATGGATATGAAGAGAACCATTAAATGTCTCTCATACTTAAATGTTTTATGATCTCATGCACATGAGTTTCCTGCAGTACCCGATGGCCTGTGTCCAGTAAATCGATTGTGCAATTGCTTTCAATTCCTTTTCTAAATCGCTCACCAACGGATCGCAAGATAATCCGATCGTATTTGCCATAGATCAGGTGAACACTGACGTTGTTTTTTCTAATAATATTCTTTATTCGATTAATCGATGGCCGAAATATGCTTAAAGACGTCCACCTCAAATATAGAAGGCGGCGCATTGGCTCATCATCCAAAAAGTGCAGGACGAATTTATAGACGCTGGGGTTCAAAAGTCTCAGTGCGTTCGATGCCTTTAAAATTCCAAGGAACCAGCCCGGCCGGGAAATCGTAATAAAAAATATTTTATTTCCGAACCAGGTTTGTGTGGCAAACCAATACCAAAAATTTATTTTCAGACCGTCTGGGGCCAGCAGAATTAATTGCTTTGTGTCGGCGGATTTTCTTTCGAAGCAGGCAAGCGCTATCCGACATCCCATACTATACCCCAAAAATGTTATACGTACATCGTTGAGAGCATGCACTGTTCGAACGCGATCGATTAGACCAGTAAATTCAAACGCATTTATCTTATCATCTTTCCAAATGGTATTACCATGATGCGGCATATCAAATGCCAGTATCGAAAAAGAACTATCAAGATATGACTGAAGAAAATCAAACTCATCAGCCGATTCACCATAACCATGAAAGCAGATCAGCAAATGTTTACCACCTATATGATACCGGTAATGGACCACAGAAGAATTGAAATCAATTACGGCCGACTGCATAGCAGTAAAAATAATCTGCCTCAACTAAAATGTTATGATTATTTCTGTTGCTACTAATTCTCCAACGAGAGTAGTGCCGCCTGCACCAGGTGACCTGAAAAAACTTTCAAGGTATGACGTACTATTAAGGGTTGAGGATTCGTAAAGAAGCGATTTGTTCCATCGGAGCCTGAATTCAAAATCAACGCTCCAATGGTGCCCGGAAATTTTAAACCGCCAAAGCCATATTCCTGGTTGGATGATTTGCCCGAAACGCCGTCGCCCAATTCCAGCACCGACCATTCACCAAATTCGAATGGGCAATTGATAGACTCGCTATTACTACCAAGCGGGGGATCAACAATCCTTAGGATTCCTCCCGTAAAACTAAAAGTTGCCGCTGCAGAGTCAATCCTAAAAAGATCATCTCCATCGGCAACCGATGTTTCTTCTTCACCACTGTTGCCAGCTATAATTAAATGCCCGTCAGACATAACAAAGCTGCTCCCAGCTTGCTGATGAACATTTCCGTAAACATGTAATGTTCCCCTGGTAATTTCCAGGGACCCTGATATTTTCACCTGCGCATTATTTTCTGTTGAATCTCCAACATACAATGTCAGATCTTCTTGATCAAGGACAAGTGATGCACCACTTGCAATCTCTATGGATTTTACGGACAGGCTCGAATCGAGTAGTAAAACATGACCCTGTCGGACCAGGATAGAATCTGATTTATCCGGTATAATTCCTTTATCCCATGTAAAACAGTTATTCCATTGGCCGCTTTGCCGTGTGCGATTAACATGTGTATCAAAAATTCCTTTGGCAACAACCTGTTCGTATAGCTTTCTATGACCAGCGTTATTTATATGAATGTTGTCGTACTGAAGCGCGAACTCTGCGGCAATTGACAGATCATCCGGATTAACAAGGCAATCAAAAAAATTGATTGCATAAAACCCAAACCGATTCAGAATGGAATCTTTTAAAATTTTAAGTCGTTCGCGGGACGACATTGAAAACTGGGTGCGCGGTTGAGTTGTAGTAATAAAACAAAGGCTACCTGCACGGTTAGCCGAATCTTTAATCAGTTGCAAACTTTTCATGATACTGTCGGTTGGTAAACCACCAACCTGGAAATTATTAGATACAAAACTCACGATGATAACGTTCGGTGCGAGACTTGTTGCCCGTGTTATATTTCTCAAAGTATCCGGAACCGAATAATATTGAGCAGGCGTGTACCAATTTGGAAGGGCATGATAGGGATCATAACCACCCTGGGCGAGATTAATGATCGTGTCAGTGCGACTATCTTCAAATTTATAATGATAGGCGAGACGGTTCACCCACGAACTGTCCGCGACAGGCTGCGCGCCAACACCTTGCGCTGTTGATGATCCAAGGATCACCACTTTGATTGGTTGACCAATGGACACACTTGCAATAAAGAGCGCCAGGCCCATCAGGTTTAGGATTCTCATGATCAGTAGCCGTTTGTTTAGGTGGGGTTGCTTTCGGGGGTAGGAAGCTGTAGTTCAGCCCCAAGATAATGTTTTGCTACTCCATTTCCCGCGCCTGAAAGGCGCTTTTTTTACGTTTTTTTCTGCAATGCTTGTCTGGATAGTATTTATTCATTAGGTTTGGATAGTTGTATAAACAACTATATGCCAAACAACCAATTTAAGAAGGGAGAACTTTATAGCTTTATTACAGGCAAAGCGTCGATTGCGATTGCACGCCGGCTTCAGAAGAAATTCAATGGCGCCGGTCTGAATCTTACGATCGAGCAGTGGAGTGTTCTATACCACCTTTGGAAACAAGATGGGATCAGTCAGCAGGAATTATGCAATGCAACCTTCCGGGATAAGCCGAGCATTACCCGCTTAGTGGATAATATGGAAAAGCTCCAGCTTGTAAAGCGGGTCCCCTCGGAGTCTGATCGGCGCATCAACCTGATCTTTCTAACAAAGCAGGCGCAAAAGCTCCAGGATGATTCGATGATCATCGCTGAACAAACACTCAACGAAGCGCTGGAGACAGTACCCGCAGATAAAATCGATGTATGTAAAGAAGTTTTACAAATCGTTTACGACAACCTGAAATAATCCCGGCAGGGAGGCAGATATTTTCGATAACCTTTAATAAACGTCATCATGAGTACAGAAACACAAAAGGCAGCTTCACTCAAAGGCGGTGAATGGCTGATCAAAGAAAGTTCAGCATTCGATACATTCATTCCGGAAGATTACAATGAGGAACAGCACATGGTTAAGGATATGTGCACTGCGTTTCTTGATGCAGAAGTGCTTCCGATACTTGACAGGATTGACAAAATGGAACCTGGCCTGATGCCTTCACTTGTTACAAAGGCGGGAGAGCAGGGACTACTTGGCACGTCGATTCCTGAAGCATATGGCGGGCTCGGTAAAGATTTTATTACTTCCACATTAGTAAACGAGGCATTAGGGGGCGGATTTTCTTTTTCCGTTGCCATTGCTGCACATACAGGTATCGGCACATTGCCAATACTCTACTTTGGCACGGAAGATCAAAAACAAAAATACGTTTCCAGGCTGGCGACAGGCGAATGGAAGGGGGCTTACGGTCTTACAGAACCGAATAGCGGAAGTGATGCACTTGGCGCAAAGACTGCAGCCAAATTAAGTGCAGATGGAAAATACTACCTGCTCAATGGGCAAAAGTGTTGGATTACTAATGGTGGATTTGCAGATGTGTACACCGTATTTGCAAAAGTAGATGGTGATAAATTCACGGCATTTATTGTTGAACGTGGTTTCGAAGGTTTTACCCAGGGCCCGGAAGAGCATAAGATGGGAATTAAAGGATCGTCCACTGTGCAGTTGTATTTCCAGGATTGCAAAGTGCCCGTGGAGAATGTGCTGGGTGAAATTGGAAAAGGACATATCATCGCATTCAACATTCTAAATATCGGCAGGCTGAAACTTTGCGCAGCAGCAGTTGGTGGCTCAAAGCGAGCAGCAAATATCAGCATTGAATACGCAAACACGCGTGAGCAATTCAAGCAACCAATAGCCAATTTTGGAGCGATTAAAAATAAAGTTGCTGAGATCGCGATTCGTCTTTGGGTTTGCGAAACTGCACTGTATCGTGCATCAAAATGGATTGACGATAAAGAACACGAATTACTCGCAGCCGGAAAACCGTTCAACGAAGCATTGCTTGGTGCTGCAGAAGAATATGCGATCGAATGCGCCATTCTTAAAGTTTATGGAAGTGAAGTGCTGGATTTTGTAGTCGATGAAGGCGTTCAGATTCACGGAGGAAATGGATTTAGTGATGAGTACGTTATTTCAAAAGCATATCGCGATAGCCGTATTAACCGGATTTATGAAGGAACAAATGAAATTAATCGCTTGCTTACCGTTGATATGATATTAAAGCGGGCGATGAAAGGCAAACTCGATTTGATGGGACCGGCAATGGCAGTTCAAAAAGAATTGATGAGTATTCCTGATTTTGGTGAAGGTGCTGATGAAGCTTTCTCAAAAGAAAAAAAGCTTGTGGCGAATTTCAAAAAAGCAATATTAATGACAGCGGGAGCTGCTGTTCAGAAATTAATGATGAAGATCGAGCAGGAGCAGGAAGTATTAATGAATATTGCAGACATGGCTATTGAGACTTACAATGCCGAAAGTGCCTTGCTTCGCCTGATCAAACTGACCGACCGCAATGGAGAAGCCGCTTGTAAATACGAAGCTGATATTGTTCACACCTATTTGTACGATGCAGCCGATAGGATCAATAAGCACGGTAAAGATGCGATCAATGCTTTTGCCGATGGCGATGAACAGCGAATGATGCTTTTAGGTTTGAAGCGATTTACAAAAGCGGAGCCATTCAATAGTAAAGAAGCAAAACGCAACATTGCAAATAAAATACTGGCAGATAACAAACTGCCCGCATAATACTTATCGCATTGCATCAAGATATAATCCCGGCCAATCGCCGGGATTTTTTTAATTTCATTGGATAGAATTAAATAAAATTTATGAAATCGATACCACGTCGTAAGTTTATCGGACAAGCAGCACTTGCTGCTGGTGCAGGAGTTCTCGCTTCTTCTTTCAAAACAAATTTAACTATGGCTGACAAAACTTTTATCCATCACGTTTATTTCTGGCTGAAAAATCCGGGCAGTGTGGAAGACACTGATAAGCTAATTGCCGGATTGAAAAAATTGTCTAAGGTTTCAACAATCGCTTCAGCACATATAGGCAAACCTGCTGATACAAACCGTGAGGTCATTGACCGGTCATATGCTGTATCGTGGTGTTTGTTTTTTAAGAATTCGACAGATCAGGCAAGCTACCAGACAGATCCAGTGCACCTCAAGTTTATAGACGAATGCTCGTCGTTGTGGAGCAAAGTTGTTGTATACGATTCGATCGACGTTTAAGAAAAATAATGTAAGGTCTGGATGATTGATGGTTTTGCGTGCAGTGCAATACACCTCATTAGGCAAAACGTTCCAATTCGGTAATACTGACGTTTTTATTTGTTCTCCGGGTGTGGCTTGCCGTGGTGGCAAGTCGCACAAGTTACCGGGGGAAGTGCTTCTTTGTCCTTTCCGGGTTTAACGTTGAAATACTTCTTGTTGATCTTTGTTGTCATTCGCATCATATCGCGCGCGATCTCTTTCTCAGGCTTAGCATCACTGGCAAAATCCATTTTGTTTGGATCGTCTTTTTGTGGAGCATGACAGAAATTACATTTTACTCCGAGCGCGTCCTTGAAATTATCCATGACCTTATCCAGATCCTCTGCAGAAATATTTTTAGGTAATACCTTAAGATTTCGTTTTGGTTCTGCCGGCGGGCTACTTGCTGCGATACTTATAACAACTGCAAGTGCAAGAGAAGATATAACGACGAGTTTTTTGTAGGCTACCATAACGTGTATTTTCTTCATCAATATACAATAGGTTTCCAAATAGAAAAAAAGAGATTGGCAGCTAATTGGTTGATGTAAGCGATTTGTTGTTACTGGACTTTACTTTTGCCATCTACTTAACTGACCTTATGCATCGGAATAAACAGGCCGCGCTTGGATTTATTTTCGTCACATTATTAATTGATGTTATTGGCTTAGGTATCATTTTGCCGGTTGTTCCGAGCCTGATCACTGAAATGATCCATAGTGATATCAGTGAAGCAGCAAAGTATGGCGGTTGGTTGACATTTGCATATGCAGCGATGCAGCTATTGTTTGCTCCTGTTCTTGGTAATCTTAGTGATCAGTACGGAAGGCGTCCAGTTTTGTTATTCTCTTTGTTAGGCTTTGGCCTGGATTATTTGTTAGTGGCTTTTGCTCCAACCATTGCCTGGCTTTTTGTAGGGCGAATAATTGCTGGTATTACCGGGGCCAGTTTTACTACAGCAACGGCCTATATAGCGGATATCAGTCCGCCAGAAAAAAGAGCACAAAATTTCGGAATGATCGGGGCTGCTTTCGGTCTCGGATTTGTTATTGGGCCCGTGATCGGCGGCTTGCTGGGTGATTATGGAACTCGCGTTCCATTTTTTGCCGCGGCAGGTCTTGCTTTATTGAACTGCCTTTACGGATTCATCGTGTTGCCGGAATCGCTTAGCAAAGAGAACCGTCGGAAATTTTCATGGAAGCGTGCGAATCCCGTTGGGTCACTCATTCACATGAAAAAATATCCTGCTATTGGTGGATTGGTCATTGCGTTCATATTAATTTACCTCGCCGCCCATGCTGTTCAAAGTGCCTGGAGTTTTTACAACATATACAAATTCAAATGGACTGTTAGGGAAGTTGGAATTTCTTTTGGGGTAGTTGGAGTATGTGTGGCAATAGTGCAGGGCTTATTGATTCGAAAAACTATTCCATTACTCGGCCAGCATCGAAGCGTGTATCTCGGGCTGTTGTTGTATGCAATAGGAATGATAATGTTTGCCTTTGCGACACAAGGTTGGATGATGTACGCATTTACCGTTTTGTATTGCCTGGGCGGAATCGCCGGTCCGGCTCTGCAGGGTATTATCTCAAGCCATGTTCCTGCAAATGAACAAGGGGAATTACAGGGTGGATTGACCAGTCTTATCAGCCTCACGTCTATTATTGGTCCGGTGATGATGACCGGCTTATTTTCCTATTTCACCAGTGTGAAGGCTCCGGTGCTGTTTCCCGGTGCCCCATTTATAGCTGGCGCAATCTTAATGATCGGTAGTGCATTCTTTGCCTACCGGAATTTGTACAGCGAGAAACATCCGAGATCGGTGTAACACGGGGCTAGTCAGAGGTAAGACCAGTATCTTAAGCCACTTTCCGCTGATTAGCGACAGAGAAAGCGATTGTTGTACCTGCAGCAGAATCATAGCTCATGCTGATACAACCTCCCATTTTTTCTGCGGCTAGCTGAAGACTCGAATTTTTTACCTGAAGGGTGTTGTAAAATTTCGGGTCAACACAATGAACCTGGATATAGGTGCAATCACCACTAAGGGTTGAATGAACCTGGATACACTGTTCACGGGAAAGCATAATAACGTTTTGTAAAAGGGTGCCAAGGGTAAGTGATAACAGGTTTTCATCATTTCCATGCATCACTTTTGGTGAAACATGATTGACAATAAAGCTGTGTCGTTCCTGGGTTAGGGGCATGAAACTTTCGGTAAGTTTCGTAACAATCTGCTTGAGGGTTCTTGCGGTGGTTGAGTCATTTTTCATAGAACTGCTGTTTACATGTGATTGGATTTTCGCTTCTACAGGGTACTCAACGGATTAAAGACTAAACGGTGTTTGGGTTGAAATTAGTATCAGATGTTCAGCATAACCTGAATTCATCATTCGTTTTCATAGATTTGGATTGACGGTTGTTTAAGGGAGAAAAAGGGAAATGAGCCAGAACCAATACTGCTGATCAAGGCGGGAGACAATTGGGTTTAATTATCAACATGCCGTAATCAACGCGAAATCATAGGGTAGAAAAAAATCAGAGCCTTAACCAAAAATCAGAGTGAATCAGTGTAACCAGAGCTTACTTTCATAGGGTTTCGAATACTATCAGAGCCTATTTCTACGGGTTAGTAATCAGAAACAAATTAGCCAGAACCAGGGTTTTCAAACGGGACGAAAAACAATCAGAGCCTAAATCAAATTCTTTGTTGCGTTGCTTTAACCAGAACTTCTTTTTTCAAACGGTATGGGATTTTTTCGAACTCTTCGCTGCTATCCGGATAGCTGCGTTTTGTGATACAAAGATGCCCCTGATTGAAATCTAAGAAAATAGATTCTTTTGTAAAAGATTGGTACTTGAATGATTGGCGCGGCTGTAGTTGCAATACTACACGTTCGGAATTGTGCAGGCTAGTTTCGTGCATTCACTGCCGGCTCATGGCGTTTCCCGAAGTTTTTGATGCTATTTTTTGAGAAGACCGTTATTTCTCTCAATTCAACAGGCTATTGAAGCGCTCGTTAAATTTACAATCTTGCTACAATGCTACACAAGGAAAACCCGACCTTTGTCATCGCGCAAGCAAAATAAAAATTATGGCCAATCTTGTTAATGAATTCAATGAGTATCGCGAAAAAATGAATGCAGTTATCCTTGGTAAAAACAACCTCGTGATGAAACGTCTCTGGAATCTTGATACCAATACTTATGAAGACGGGGCACTCGATAAAAAAACAAAAGAGATGTTAGGCCTCGTTGCAAGTATGGTTTTACGTTGTGATGATTGTATCAAGTACCATGTAGGTAAATGTTATGAACTTGGAATTAATACAGATGAACTCTATGAAATATTTGCGGTTGCCAATATCGTTGGCGGTACCATTGTAATTCCACACACGAGGCGCGCTGCCGAATATTGGGAGGAGTTAATGGAAACAGGCAAAAACGACGTGATCGCTCCAAAAGATTTCGTCCCTTCACATTAACGCTGGATGTTTTAAATTTGGAATCAATACATAAATCATGAATGAACCGATTGTTGCACCGCCATTAACAGCAAAAGATTTTTCAACTGACCAGGAAGTTCGTTGGTGTCCGGGTTGCGGAGATTATTCAATTCTTGCACAGGTGCAAAAAATTATGCCTTCATTGGGGGTTCCGAAGGAAAACATCGTCATTATTTCAGGCATCGGATGCAGTAGCCGCTTCCCTTATTATATGAATACTTATGGAATGCATTCTATCCATGGGCGTGCCACCGCTGTTGCGTCCGGATTAAAAGCATCGCGTCCTGAATTGAGTGTGTGGATCGTTACCGGCGATGGCGATGGATTAAGTATCGGTGGAAATCACACCATTCATTTACTCCGCCGCAATTTTGATGTCAATATTCTTCTGTTTAATAACCAGATTTACGGTCTAACAAAGGGTCAGTACTCTCCAACTTCTGAATCAAATAAGGTTACTAAGTCTACGCCATTTGGAAGTATTGATCATCCCTTCAATCCTGCTGCTCTTGCGCTTGGAGCGGATGCCACATTTGTTGCACGTAGCATGGATCGTGATCCGAAACATTTGCAGGAACTTTTGCTCCGGAGCTATCGACATAAAGGCGCATCATTCCTGGAGATCTATCAAAACTGCAACATTTTTAATGACGGTGCATTTGAGGTATTCACGGAAAAATCAAGTAAACTCGATCAAACGCTGTTTCTTGAACATGGTAAGCCATTGCTATTCGGCGCACAGCGTGATAAAGGAATAAAACTCGATGGATTCAAACCGGTTGTTGTTGATCTGGCAAGTGGAGCAACAGCAAATGACCTCTGGATTCACGATGAAAAGGATTTCTATAAAGCTCAAATACTGGTCAGGATGTTCGATGATCCGAGAATTGAAGGACATCTTCCACGACCGTTTGGTGTGTTTTACGAAGGTGACCGACCGTGCTATGAAGAAGTAATGCAAAAGCAAATCGACGATGTAATGACTGCGAAAGGAAAGGGGAACCTGGATAAATTGCTTCGGGGTAATGAAACCTGGACAATCGTCTGATAGCAACTGAATCTTCAACAACTCAACTTACAGTAGGCCCTAAAAAAAGAGTAGCCAGCGATGGATATCGCCGGCCTGTGCTTACCTCTGAAACCACAAAAAGAAAGACTTTTATTTAGACAAATAATTTTCGACTGTTTGGAAGGGATGAATGAACAAACGGGTGCTGCCGGGAGATAAGGCAAGCAACGAACTTTGTGGCATTCAGCACTTCGATAGAAATGAATAGTTGTTACAACGTAGCGTAACACGATTCTTTGATGATTATCGGGTAGTTCTCAACATTAACTTGTACACGTCAACAGTGTATCGTTAAAAGGGTGGGGCGGATCGTATAATCAGGATTCCTGTTAGGGGATCACCGTAGTTGATGTAAGGAAAAATTGGAATCAGGTGGTTGAAAGGAGGAAGTTGGATTAGAGGTTTGCCGAGGGTGCCGGTAGGGGTGGCATCGATAGCACGGCTAAATTAGGGACTGTTTTTATAAAAATCAATTATTTTTCGAAAAATATTAATAATCGGTGTACGGTTAAAACGATTATTAATCCTCTTCAACAAAAAGGTATTCGTAGTTATACTGCCTGTAGCGATAATTCTTTCTCTGCGGCTTTAAATATCTTTTCTTTTTTGTAATTGTACCACCAGATTGGAACTGTCTTCTTCATGAGTGTATCGATATTGCGCATTCCTACGATGTTCCATGCCCCTTTTAATTTGCCGGAAAGGCTCGGTTGCAATGCCCTAAGACTCATCGCAAAGCCGCTCTCGAGATATTCCATATGGTGCCAGTACCCGCCCGGCATAAAGAGCGTGTCGCCATGTTCAAGTATCACTTCCAACCCATTCACTAGCTCGAGCGCGGGAAAATCCTGTTTATTGACTTTGCTCTTAGAAGGATCAGAGTAGTTGCTGAAATCAGCTAAACTCAATACCTCGTATGGTTTGCGATAAAGCTTGTGCTGTTCAGTGTATGGGAATAACAGGACCCTTTTTTTACCTAAAAACTGTGTATGCAGGATATGGGAAAGATCAATATCAAAGTGCATATGCGTGATCGAGCCCTGGCCGCCGGTGAATAACATCGGTACCCGCTTTACAAAACCCTTCATCAAATTTTCGGGCCATGTGAAATCATTTGCAAGTTGAGGAGCGTGATTGAATATGTTGAACAGAAAAATTCGCCATGCAGCTGGCCCAGAACGGATCATATCGATATAGTCGCCAAACGTTGTATAATCATCCGCTTTATTGATCGGCGTATATGCGTCACTCTTTACATTATTATAAATGCCGACTTGTTTGTTACCAACAACGTCTTTGAAATAATCCCAATCCCATTTTGTATAAGCGGGCCAACTTTTGGCAAGATCTTTTATTACTAACGGAGTTGAAGGTTGATAGTAGTTTTTCCTGAAGTCCTCTGGACTAATAGTATCAACAACATCAACTGGCTTTAAACGCATACCTTTTTACTTTTGGCAAATTTAATATTAAATTCATCTCCCTCTCGCTTCAATGCCGTGTCAAAATTCCGGATTAAACGGGTTGATTCTTGTTAAATAAAATAAAAGCCCCGATTCAAACATGCATTTACATTTACATCCCGATAACCCACAAGCACGCGCAATCAAAACACTCGTTGAAGGATTGCAGAAAGGTGCTGTTATCGTGTATCCAACAGATACAGTTTACGGTCTGGGCTGCGATATATTCCAACATAAGGCTGTGGAAAGAATTTGCCGGATAAAAAATGTTGACCCAAAAAAAGCGCAGCTCTCCTTCATTTGCGCGGATTTGAGTGACTTAAGTAAATACACAAAAAGTATTTCGACACCGATGTACCGAATGCTGAAAAGCTATCTTCCTGGCCCTTTCACCTTCATACTTCCCGCGAGCAGGGAAGTGCCAAAGATTCTGCAAAGCAAAAAAGATACGATAGGTCTTCGCATACCAGATAACATTATTGCTCAAACGATCATCAGGGAATTGGGAAGGCCGCTATTAAGTGCGTCGCTGCCTGGCGATACTGTTGAGGAATGTACGGATCCCGAAGTGATGCATGAGAAGTTTGGCAAGCTGGTAGATTTTGTTGCCAATGGTGGTATCGGTGGAATAACGCCGTCAACAATCGTAGACTGCACCGGTGATGAACCGGTTATAACACGCCAGGGCCTCGGCATATGGAATGAAGAGATTGCCTGAGTTGAATTACAATCTCTATTCTGGATTCCACATTCAATATTCTAAATTCGCGCTCCCTTGTTAACTTGCATTTCGAAACAAAAAAAACATGCAACAAGAGAATTATAAACAATCGTTTCCCGACAGTTTCACTCTTGAAACCCCACGTGTTTTGCTGCGATTGATACAACCTGCAGATCTTGCAGCATTGCAACCCCTCACAAAACACGAAGAATTGTGGAAATACTTCACAAAAAAACTCGACGATGACGGTGAACTAAAGCAATGGATTGATGAAGCGTTAGCTGACCGAAATAAATCTGTTCGCATGCCCTTCACTGTGATCGACAAGCATACAAATTCGATCTGCGGCAGTACGAGTTATGGCAACATTTCTTTTTTTGATAAACGATTGGAAATTGGGTGGAGCTGGTTGGGCGATGAGTTCCGCAGTACCGGTGTGAACAGAAATGCAAAGTTCGCTTTATTGAGTCATGCGTTCGAGGCGTTGAAATTCGAGCGTGTTGAAGTAAAAACAGATTACCTGAACGAACGCGCACGCAAAGCGTTGCTTAAAATAGGTATGTATGAAGAAGGTGTTTTGAGAAGTCATATGCAAATGCATAGCAATCGACGGAGAGATTCAACTTACTACAGTATTATAAAAGATGAGTGGCCAACTGTTAAGAAAAAATTCTTCTCGGAGATGGCATAAAAAAACCCGCTTACAACGAGTAAGCGGG